>DAIQRP010000058.1:14262-16427 GCA_036786125.1 Sphingobacterium sp. | reverse complement strand
TGATATGGATATCTCTACGGTTTCCCGGGTAGCCAATTCAAAATATGTGCAGACCGAATTTGGAACCTTCTTGCTTAAACCTTTTTTCTCCGAAGCGATACAAACCAACTCTGGAGAAGAAGTTTCGAATAAGGAGGTTAAGAAAATATTACAGGAATGTATAGAGACTGAGGACAAGAAAAAACCTTTAGCAGATGAACGATTAACAGAAATCCTTAAGGAAAAGGGATATAGTATTGCACGTAGAACGGTAGCTAAATATAGAGAAGCATTAAATATTCCCGTAGCCCGACTTCGTAAAGAACTTTAATCCACTAGATATCAGATATTAAGGCAGCATAAAGCTGCCTTTTTTTTGTTATTTATAGCATTCATTTATTACAGTTTAAATATTATCTTTGTAGCAAACTATTAAATATCGAGAATGAGTAAAGTAAACGTTGGTCTTGTACAAATGACCTGTTCGAAAGATAAACAGGAAAATTTAGATAAAGCAATTGTAAAAGTTAGAGAAGCTGCTGCAAAAGGTGCGCAAATTGTATGTCTTCAAGAGCTTTTTACTTCTTTATATTTTTGTGACGTCGAGGATTATGAAAACTTTAATCTAGCGGAGTCGATCCCAGGTCCTTCCACTGATGCTTTATCTGCCGTAGCTAAAGAGCTTGGTGTTGTGATAATTGCATCTTTGTTTGAAAAGCGTACTGCGGGTTTATACCACAATACGACAGCCATTTTAGATGCTGATGGACAATATTTAGGAAAATATAGAAAAATGCATATTCCGGATGATCCTGCATTTTACGAAAAATTCTATTTCACTCCAGGTGACTTAGGATATAAAGTATTCCAAACCAAATTCGGTAAGATTGGCGTTTTAATCTGTTGGGATCAATGGTATCCTGAAGCCTCTCGTATCACCGCTTTAATGGGAGCAGAAATTTTATTCTACCCTACAGCAATTGGATGGGATGTTACTCAGGATGAGGAAACCAATGCGGACCAGTACAATGCATGGCAGACGATTCAACGCTCTCATGCTGTAGCCAATGGTGTCCCTGTTATTTCTGTTAATCGTGTAGGTTTTGAACAGGATGGCGCCATGAAATTCTGGGGCGGAAGTTTCGCAACTAATGCGCAGGGTAAATTATTATATTTAGCCTCCCATGATCAAGAAGAAACGGAAGTCGTAGAAATAGATTTAGATCAATCCGATTATTTCAGAAAGCACTGGCCTTTCTTAAGAGATCGTAGAATAGAGACTTACAGTCCTATTACAAAACGATTTATCGACGAAGACTAAAGCATAACTTTATATAAAAAATTATTCTAAACAATGCAAATCTACATTTGCATTGTTTTTTTTAAAAAACAATTATGTCTGAAACAAAAACATTTCAAGCAGAAGAATTAGAAAATACTCCTTGGGATCAAGGATATAGATTTCCCGCAGAATGGGCACCTCAAGAAGCATTATGGTTAAGCTGGCCACATAAAGAGGCCTCCTGGCCTGGCTAATTAGACCGTGTATACCCCAATTACTGTGCATTTATAAAAGTTGTTGCCGAAACGCAGAAAGTACGTATTAACGTGGCTGATGAAGCCATGAAGGCTTTTGCTACTGCTGAATTAGAGAAAGTAGAAGCTAATTTCAACCATATTGAATTCTATTTTAACCCGACTAATGATGCTTGGTGTAGAGATCATGGACCGGCTTATTTAATCCATAAAGATACTGGAGAAAAAGCCATTGTAGATTGGGGATATAACGCTTGGGGTGGAAAATACCCTCCATTTGATTTGGATGATATTATTCCGACACGCATTGCGGAGCATTTTGGACTTAAATTATTTACTCCTAGCCTAGTGATGGAAGGGGGTTCGGTAGAGTTTAATGGTGCAGGCACAATTATGACTACCACTGCTTGTCTATTAAATGAAAATCGTAATCCTCATTTAAACAAAGCACAGATTGAAGCGTATCTCAAAGCCTATTATGGTCAAGAGCAGGTGCTTTGGTTAGGCGATGGTATTGTAGGAGATGATACGGATGGACATATTGATGATATTACCCGTTTTGTGAATGCTGATACTGTACTGACAGTTGTTGAAGAGAATCCAGAGGATGAAAATTATGAAATCCTACAGGAAAACTTAGCGGCTTTAAA
>DAIQRP010000058.1:0-14252 GCA_036786125.1 Sphingobacterium sp. | reverse complement strand
ATGCGTTTATTAGATGGTAGACCATTACAAATTATCGAACTTCCTATGCCAAGTCCAGTCATTTATGAGGATTGCAGACTACCGGCATCATATGCTAATTTTTATATTGGAAATGAAGTGGTTGTGGTTCCAGTATTCGATGATGCCAATGATGCAAAAGCATTAGAAATTATTCAAGGATGTTTCCCTGACCGCCGTGTGGTAGGAATTAATTCAGTGGATATTATTTGGGGACTAGGAAGTTTCCATTGTCTAAGTCAACAAGAGCCTAAAAGTTTAAGCTAATTTAAAAAATTAAGACCTAATCCATGAAAAATTATGCGTTAAGCTTAACGCTGGGCTCTATACTTGCCTGTACAGGAGGTGATATCTTCGCACAGGAACGAGATGACCGAGCTACAATTCTTAATTTTAAGGGTATTCAGTATACCAGTAAAGATTCACTCTTTTACACCAACTTCCGCTTTAGGATGCAAAATCGTATTAAATATAATAATACCTTGGATGGAAAAGATAATTCAGAATGGGAAGCCCGTGTCAGACGTTTGAGAATGCGTATGGATGGATATATCTATACGCCTAAAATTAGTTATTCCGTACAGTTAGCCTTTACCCGAGGTGACCAAGATTACGATGATACAGGAATAGCTAATATTGTGCGAGATGCAGTGATCTTCTATAATTTTTCGGATGATTTTTATATTAGTTTAGGACAAAATAAACTTCCTGGGAATCGGCAGCGTGTGAATTCCTCAGGACAGTTACAATTTGCAGAACGTTCTTTGGTCAATAGTAAGTTTACGGTAGACCGGGATTTTGGGCTTACTGCAAATCTATCTAAGAAGATAGGTCAGATGCCTTTTAACGCGAAGTTTGCGATCTCCACTGGGGAAGGACGTTCTGCGAATACTACAGATGGAGGTTTAGCCTATACTGGGCGTATCGAATTCCTTCCTTTAGGGGATTTCACCAATGATGGAGATTATTCTGAAGGAGATTTAGAACGCGAGGAAACACCTAAGTTATCCATTGGTGGAGGATACTCCTTAAATGAGAAAACGAATCGAGTAGGTGGTCAGACAGGTAAGTATGTCGATAGACCATTTACCCTAAAGACCTCTTTTATAGATGCCATATTTAAATATAATGGTTTCGCCTATCAAGCGGAATATATGCGTCGAGATGTGGATAATCCATTTAATACCTTAACGGAGGATGGTCAGATGACCTACGCCTATAAAGGCTGGGGTATCAATCAACAGACCTCCTACCTGTTAAATAAAGGCTATGAAATTGCTGCTCGATATACCTTCTTATCTCCGCATCGTGATATTGCTGCAGAAGAAAGACAGACGGAAGTGATTGAGGCTGGATTAACAAAATATATGAAAGCTCACCGCCTTAAATTGCAGTTGAACGGAAATTATCTTTTTAAAGATGGACAGTTTAACAATGCGAATCAAAAGAATCAATGGGGTTTTACTTTCCAAGTAGAATTGGGAATTTAAACCTATCTTTAGACTAGAAAGACAGATTATTAGCATATGAGATACTATTTAATTGCTGGAGAAAGTTCAGGTGATTTACATGGTGCAAATTTAATGAAAGCCCTTAAACAGGAAGATCCTGAGGCTGAATTTAAAATTGTAGGTGGAGATTTAATGCAAGCTGAAGCAGCTCAAAAGCCAGTAATACATACTTCTGAAATGGCTTTTATGGGCTTTGTGGAAGTGGCTAAAAATATCGGAACAGTACTGCGTAATTTAAAAACTGTTAAAGCTGATCTCTTAACGTATAATCCCGATACCGTTATTTTAATCGACTTTCCTGGATTTAATCTCAAAATCGCTGAATTTGCGAAGAAACATGGGATTAAAACCTGCTATTATATCTCTCCAAAAGTTTGGGCTTGGAACCAAGGTCGAGTTAAGAAGATAAAGAAAATTGTAGATCATATGTTCTGCATCCTACCATTTGAAGTAGATTTCTACCAAGAATGGGATATGCCAGTGGATTATATCGGAAATCCTCTATTAGATGCTATACATCAGTATGCATTTAACCCATCATTTAGAGCCGATAATAAGCTTAATGACCGCCCTATTATCGCCTTACTGCCAGGATCTCGAAAGATGGAAATTACCAAACTTCTTCCCGAAATGGCTAAGCTACCCTACCTATTTCCGATGCATCAGTTTGTTATAGCAGGGGCTCCTAATTTTGAGCAGGCCTATTATCAGCAATTTTTTGATGGTTTAGATATTCCAGTGGTCTTTAATCAGACCTATGACCTGCTGAAGAATGCGGAAGCTGCCGTGGTGACCTCGGGTACAGCAACCCTAGAAACTGGAATCCTCCAAGTACCACAGGTAGTTGTGTATAAGGCCAATGCTCTTTCTATTTGGATTGCAAGTTTAGTGATTAAGGTTAAATTTATCTCCTTAGTGAATCTCATCAATAATTTCCTTTCTGTGCGAGAGTTAATTCAAAAAGATTGTACGACAGATGCAATCGCAGATGAGTTAGATCAGTTGTTAAATAATAAGGCGCACCGCGCTTCAGTTATGGAAAATTACGATATTCTGGCTGAAAAATTAGGTCAGCCTGGAGCTTCAGAGAAAGCGGCACGTCTGATATATTCATATATTAAATAGCAGAAATTAAACTTTGTAGCAATTGATTTGTCTATAACGTTATAGAAAGAAAACAAACTATACTGTTATGGTCATAAAAAGTTTCATTACTGCCCTATTTACTCTAGTAACACTAAGCCTTTCGGCACAGGAAAATATGCAACATATCTCCAGTCTGAACTTAGGAAAAAAAGAAAAGAAAGTCTTTTCTTCTAGAGATTCTTCCATTACTCTACATATCGATACCCTTATTATGGGCGATAAATCCTCTATACAGTTTATCGGTAAAAAAGAGGTCAAGCTGATTATAGGATATGCCTTAATCAGTAAAAATGCCGCTATTTACGGTACAGATGGTCAGCATAATGGCTCTAATTTTGATATCTCTATAAATATTCAAAAATTAGGCTCTTTATATCTAATTGCCCGTGGCCAAGATGCCTTTAATGGTACTAAAACCCTTCCGAATGGAAATGCGGGCAACGTGCATATTCAATTAGCGAAACAGAGTATTCAACCGCAGCAGACGGACAAAAAAGCCCCAAATTATATCTTCGTAGATTTAAGACCTGGAGGACTTAATGTCAATGCCACCTCGGATTTAAGAAATATTTATAGTCAGATAAAACTATCTTCTGGAACAGGAGGCCTTCGGGGAGTACCTCAGGGACAGATTTATTCAGGTAGCCCAGGAAAAGAAGGCAAGCTGACTATAGAGTAGCCTACTATTTATAAAAAGCCGCAAATTCAATTGAATTTGCGGCTTTTTATATCTGCTCTCTAACAGCCTTTTTGTTTGAGATAGTGACTCAAAATTAATCGGGTCATGCGATTATACCGCGCGACTCCCTCCTGCTGATTATTCTGTTGCAAGTATTGATTATAAAATATTCCCGAAAGATCAGATATCCAGCCTGTATGTTGCCTCCAAAAGTCCCGTTCCTTTTTTATATCTCCTAGTACAGCAGGACTTAGCTGCTGATAATATGCTTCAAAAAGCTTTGGATTTATAGCTCGAAGTTCCAAAAGCAGATAAGATACTGCTTGATAATAGGCAGCATATCTAAAGCCTGCATTTTTAGCATGAATTAAGCGGCTGTAAGCTACAAAATTTGCCTCATCTTCAAATCCTATGCCCTGCTGATGCGCCAGCTCGTGTACGGCCGTAAAAGGCAGACTGAAGGCTGGTGCCTCTGTATTGATATGCGCCTCTAAGGTAAATGGATTTAAATAACCCGATACGCCTACCGCGGAAGCGGCCCTGACCCAAAGGCTTGATTTCAGACGGACTTGCGTATTTGCTGCATATCCTTTTAGGAAGGTATCCTGTTTAACGAATTCGGTTATCTCTGTCTGAATATCAGAAAAACTAGGCTTCTTTTCATCCAGCTGAACAGCGGCTCTCAGCGTATTTGCGGAGTCGATTTGTATCTGCAAGAATTCCAAGTAATCAGCTAATTTATACTGTTCCCTTTCGAGCTTTAAGTATTTTTCTATAGGTACTCTATAATAATTTAAACCCCAATTGATTGTGAATATATGATACAATAGAAATACCATATTCAAGAAATACAAGAACTGCCTTCCTGCCGCTTGGTAACGCTTGCGAAACAGTTCTTGAATGCCTCGATAGATAAGGATAAGCAATAAAGCGACAGCAAATACATAAAAAATATCGCCTACACTCCAGGGTATATATCCAAATAGAAATTTAGATATATAGCTTAATTTTGGGAAAATAGTCTCCGCATATATCGATTCTACCGAGGCCGTATCTGTTTGAAAAAATCCCAAACACAGATAACATATAACCTGTAGAAGAAGAAAAATGCTCAGCTTACTATTTTCCCTAAAAAAATTCATACCTAACTTTCTGTTTCAAAATACAGTTTATAGTAATTTTTACCTTTTTCCTCATCATATCCACGTTCTACAAATTCTCTTTTGCCATGAATATAGATATGAAAATTTTTATCGAGCTTTAATACCGTTTTATAGGAAGATTCCATCTTTTTCACCGCCTTATCGGCAATATCAAAAGAAGATTCAAAAGCAGAGTCAAATTCATCTTCAAAACCTGACTTAAAATCTTTAAACATCGAAATCGCGATTGGATTACCGATAACCTCCTCCTCAAACTCCTCTTGATCAAAGGTATCCTTCTCTTTAAAATAATTCATAGATCGGTTGAGGAGATCTATTTTATCTGCCTTTTCCAATTCAAAAGCCTCATCCAGTTTTTCATTCACAAAGTTTTTAACGACTTTCAAATAATTTCCCGTCTGATTAAAATGATCATTTCGAATTTTTATTTTTAAGAAATCATCCTTCCAGTACACGGCTTCCTGAGATTTATTCGTCTGATCGACAACTAAAACTTGATATCCGTCCTCCTCTTCGGTCTGAACAATGATACAGCCTTTATCTAATTTATTGATATTAATTGCTTCAGGCTCATAGTCCAATTGGAAACCTCCATTGTCTGGATATACTTTTAGATAAGTCTCTTTATTCTCGGACTTAAAAATACCAATGGCATTATGTTCCTGCCCTTCCATTTGGATATTCTTCAGATAAACTACATACAGCTCTCCGGCTTTAATCTTCGGGTGCATGGAAACTTCATATAAATGCTTGGCAAGTTGTGCCGATAAATCATGAAATTCCATCTCCCCATGAAAAAACTTCTTCGCAAAATGATAGACCTCATTCAGTTCTAAATCTTCATTAGGATGCATAAATCGATAAACCTCATTTACCTTCGTAAAGGGGCTCATAAAATATTGCATTAATAATCCCGGTAAGACCTCATCTTCGGCAAAGGGTACCGGTGCTTCAGATAAGATATAAAACTCATCCTGCATTTTATTCCCTACACGGTGGATAGAAAGTTGTTCAAAGGAAGCATCCTGATGAAAAAACATAGTTCTTTTATTTTAAAAATTATATAATTCTATAGCTGTACGGAAAGTCTGTACATGTGCATTAACAATATCTTTAATGTCGGTAGAATAACCGCCACCCATACTTACTTGCACTGGAATCCCTCGATCCAAACAAGATTTAAAGACCAGTGTATCACGCTGCTTACAACCAGATAGTGAAAGCTTTAATTTACCTAATTTATCTGTAGACAGAATATCTACTCCTGCCTGATAGAATACAAAATCGGGCTTTTCCTGCTCCAAGAGCCTGGGTATATGCTCCTCTAGCAACTGCAGATACTCTGCATCTGAAATTCCTATTTCCAATCCCACATCTAAGGAAGACTGAGCTTTGACAAATGGATAGTTTTTCTCGCAGTGCATGGAAAATGTATAAACGGCAGCATCCTGAGCGAACATGTCCGCAGTACCATTGCCCTGATGTACATCTAAATCTATGATTAAAACTTTCTTTGCCAAGCCCTGCAGCAGCAGATAGCGTGCTGCAACTCCTTGGTCATTAATCAGGCAGAAGCCTTCTCCATAATCATAGCCAGCATGGTGCGTGCCTCCCGCAATATTGAAAGCTATTCCATAGCTAAGCGCATACTGGCAGCTGTCGATGGTGCCCTGCACCAAAAGGCGCTCCCGATCGACTAAGTCCTGATCCAAGGGAAATCCAATGCGCCGGATCATTTTAGGATCCAAAGTCAATTGAAGTAATTGATCGATATATGCAGGATCATGTGCTGCTTTAAGTATAGCTATTTCTGCAAGCTTCGGATTAAAAAAAGATGCCGTTCCGACCAGTCCCTCATGCAGTAATTGCAATGGAATAAGCTCATACTTAGACATTGGAAATCGATGTCCTTCCTTTACAGGATGAATATATGCCGGATGAAATGCGATTTTTAACAAAATATGTATTTTAATGCATACGAAGATAAGAAATCCTAGGAATCCCTTGTATACCCTAATAAAAAATAACATATTTGATAGATACGTATAAACCATATTCTATGAAACTTAATCTGTCAGCTTCAGAACAACGTGTATTAGGCGTTTTAATGGAAAAATCAAAGACCACACCTGAATATTACCCATTGACTTTAAATGGATTAGTGGTCGCTTGTAATCAAAAGACTTCCCGCAAGCCTATCGTCAATTATCAGGATCAAATTGTTATCGAAGCGATTGATTCTTTAAAAAAGAAAAATTTAGTTTCCACCGTTGTCGGAGGAGGTTCCAGAACGATCAAGTACAAACATAACTTTGCGATACAGTATCCTTTAGTTCCTGCAGAAATAGCCGTTTTATGTCTGCTGCTATTACGTGGAGCGATGACTTCAGGAGAAATTAATAATGCTTCAGCGCGTCTTTATGAATTTGAATCTTTGGAGGAGGTTAACAGCCTATTGGAGAAATTAGCCCTTCCTGAAGATGCCTATATACAACAACTTCCTAAACGAGCAGGACAGAAAGAATCTCGTTATATTCATCTATTAGGGGAAGTCCCTTTGGAAGAAGAGCCTCAATTATCATCCTCAGCAACAAATGAAGCATTGGAGGAACGTGTTCGCATTTTAGAAGAGGAACTCGCTTTACTGCGATCAGAATTTAATGCGTTAATGGACGAGCTTAAATAAAAAAAGGAGGCTATTTCTTAGAAATGCCTCCTTATGATAAAGAACGATTGCGTATTATACGGATTCTAGATATTGAGCATAACAATATCCTTCCTTATTATCTGCTGTGCGAACTAACCACCATTGGCTATTCGCCTTTGAAATTAATTTGATAATATTCCCTTTTGCAGCTTTACCTACAATAGGCTGATCTGTACCCGGACCTTTCCGGATATTCAGATTGGAATTCTCTGTGATGACACGCACATCAGATCCTGCAACTTCGGTTGCTACATCTATATTCATCACCACATCTCCGGTTAAGAAATTCGGATCAATCTGACCATAGATTTCCCAGAGTTTATTTTTTATATCTGCCGTTGGAGCAGTACCTCTAATCTGCAATACTCCATCTTGTTCTGCATAGTTTAAATCCTTTACTCCAGCTGTTGTAGCTGTATCGAGTAGGACTTTATATTTATCTTGAAGAGCCATAATCCTTATTTAATTGTTAATCCTGAAAGATCTACACGTTTTGGGTTTAAGCGGTCCAAAACCATTTTTAAATGCTGAACATGTGCCTGCTCAATTGTTCCGCTAGCTACAATAACCCCTTCAGCAGCTTTCGCCTGCACTGTTGGGAAATCTTTTAAAGCGTCTTTAATTCCTACATTTAGGGCTTCATCAACAGAATTGACAATAATAGGCGCCTGCTGTGTCGGGCTTGGTGCATTGACAATTAATTCGTTTACTATAGATTTTACATCTTTGGCTCCAGCAGTTTTCGCGACATTCTCTAAACTTGCAGATTCCTCTGCAGAGCTCACGGTGCCACTTAAGGTAACTACACCCTTTTTAACCCCTACATCTACTGTAGGATATCCCGTTAATGCATTTTCAATCTTATCTTCCAAATCGTCATCGGATAGTCCCGATTTACAAGAAACTGCGCCGAAGCTGATAACTCCGGACAACAATAATAATGGTAATACTTTTTTCAATTCCATAAGCTTGTCGTTTATGCAGATTATTCTGCAGCATATAGTTCAAAACAACTTAGAAATGAATATGTTTGTAGGATTAGAAAATTTCTAAAATCTCCTCCGTCTTGCCATTAAAGAGAATGGATTCCCCTATTTTCTTGCCCTTTAATAACTGCCCTATAGGTGAGCCTTGAGAAATTGCAAAAATCTTTTCTCCATTGATATCTATGGCTCCCATACTGCCCGAAATATAAAAGTATCCCATATTCGTACGGACCAATGCCCCGAGCTCGACAACGGAACTCTCTTTATGAATGATGGATTGAAGCAATATATGTTCCTTATTCGCCTCCTGCAATTGCTGCGTACTTCTTGCGATATCCTGCTGCATCATCTCCCGTGTAGTCTCATATTTATCACCTGCAGAACTTTTCGTATCATCATTAGAAGCATCTCTAGCTTGCTGTAATGCATATTCAGCATGATAAATGCGTTCTTCAACTTTCTGTATACACTGGTTTAATACCTCTTCTTTTATCATTAATGCTGTTTTACTCATAGCTACAAACTAAGTGAATTTTTAAGAATAAAAGAATAATAAAAAAACTATTTTCTAGAAAAACAATTATTTAATTATTAATGGAAAATTGCCGAATAATTTTCCACATCAGATGTAATAAATATATTTTTAGAAAGTTATTACATATATTATTCCCTTTATCAGAATAGAAAAAGAAAAAAACGTCTTAATACATATGAAATTAGAAGAAGTATATCAAGAACAGCTTAATTTAATTCAAATAGATCAGGTTCTTTCCTCAGCACAACAATTTACCAAGGAAAATATCCTCAGTGGTCACAATTGGTTTTCTGCCTTAGCACATTTACAAACAATTTTAGAAAATAAAATAGAGGCTAAAGACCAAATTATAGCTTTATATAATTTGTTGACGAATGATTCTGAAGATTTTACCGCCACTGTCTATCTTTCAGATGAGGATTTTGAATTTATCTTTCAAACCTTAAATCAAGTATTAATTCAGGTTGCTCCAATCTACCCTGAAGCATATTTAGAGCATGCTTTACAATATTTATTGTCGCGTAGAACGTATGTAGATATAGATAAAACAATTACATATTTAGATATCGCTACTGAACATCAGGTAGAAGCTGCTGAGCCTATTAAGTTGTTTTACTCCCATGTCGGTTTATTACCAAGCAGCTATAGTAAGGATCAACTGGAAATACAGGTGGCAGGCATAGCAAAAAGAGGAAATCCTTGGGGAAGAATTTATCTAGCTTATATGAAGGTATGGTCGGATAACTGGGAAGAGACTCCTGCAATTATCTCCGGTTTGGATACGCATAATAATGTTAAGATAAATAAACATTACTATCAAATTCTTCAAGCTTATTACCGCAGAAAAGAGGATTTCGTCAAGCAAGAAGAAGTCCTTCTGGAGGCTATTGAAAAGCATAATTCAGCCTATGCCCAATTTATATATGCAGAAATGCAACTGCAGAAAGAAAATGTAGTAGATAAAACGCCATATTTAGAAATGTTGCAAACTTCATTTGAGCGTGGATTAATTGATGCGGCAAATGGTTTAGCATTACATAAGCTACCTAAAGATGAGGTGGACCATATGGAGGCTTATTCGGAATCCTTAAAATGGTTTGAGTTATCTTGGTTATATGGATCTTCATTTGCGGCCTTCCGTTTAGCGTTATTATATATTTACAATCCGCTATTTAACCAAGTTCAAAAAGGTGTGGCGCTTTTAGAAGAAGCAAGTAAGAAAAAAAATATCGATGCGGAAATGGAGTTGGCGGAAATTCTATTGCAAGATAACTTAGTAGAAAAAGATGAGGCCAGAGCTTTTGAAATCTTTTCTAGACTTGCAGAGGAAGGCGTTCCTTATGCCCAATTGCGTATGGGTAACTTCCATGAATATGGATTATTGAATTCTGGAGAAGCAGATTTATCTCAGGCTTTTAAATTTTATGAATTAGCTGCAACCAAAAAAGTTCCTCAAGCAATCTACCAAGTGGGTCGTTATCTAAAATATGGAATCCATGGGCAGGAGCCTGATATCCAAAAATCTATTCCGTATTTTGAGGAAGCCGCAGCGGCGAATAATGCGCCCGCTTTAACGGAACTCGGATTAATTGTTGAAAATCAAGAATCTCCTGATTATGCAAAAGCCTTTGAGTATTTTCATCAAGCTGCAGAGTTAGGCTATCCATATGCCAATTACCTACGTGGATTATATTTAGAAAATAACTATCACCAAGCCGAACAAATTAATTTAGAAGCCGCTTTTGCCAGTTATCAACGCGCTGCAGCGCAAGGTCTTCCCGATGGACTATATGAAGCAGGCCGCTGCCTGAAATATGCCGTAGGAACTTCAGAGGATCCCGATCAGGCAATTAAGTATATAAAACAAGCTGCCGAAGCAGGTCATGCTAAGGCATTGACAGAATTAGCCCTCTCTTATGAGCGTAGCTATGGCGTAAGTCAAGATTTTGTTCAGGCTGAAGCCTATATGAAACAAGCTGCTGAATTGGGCTATTTCTATGCTCAATATCAATTAGGTCGCTATTATATGCATGGTTTAAACCAACAAGATACGACACAGGCTATACATTGGCTGGAAAAGGTCGCTGAGTTAAATTATCCGTATGCCCTATTGGAGCTCGCAGATTATTATATGTATGATTACGATCAGATAAATGAATATGATAAAGCCCTGTCTTATTATGAGCGTGCTGCAGCAGAAGGTGTACTGACCGAAGGCTTAGGCATGTGTTATGAATATGGAATCGGTACAGAGCCACAGGAACAGAAAGCATTCGAAGCTTTCCTAAAAGCATCAGAAAATGGCGTTGAAGCGGCTAAATATCGTTTAGGAAGAGCTTATTATTTTGGTATAGGAACGGAGAAAAATGAGGTTTCAGCATTCCGTTGGTTTAATGAAGCCGCACAAGCAGACCACCAATACTCAAAATATTTTGCGGGATTAATCGTTCTGGATCCCAATAGTGGTCTGTTAGATGAGCAATTAGGCATACGTTATATGCGCGAAGCAGCAGAAGCGGAAATTCCAGAAGCTCAATTTAAATTGGGGAACTGCTACCTGATGGGAGAAGCTGTAGAAGAAGATGAAAATCAAGCCTTATATTGGTTTGAAAAAGCCGCTGAAAATGGTCATCAAGCAGCACAAAAAATAGTAAAAAGTCCAAAGAGATAATTCTTTTATGCAAGAAAATAAACCCTATGCCTTTCAAGTAAATATGAAAGGCATGATTTCCTTACTCTCTGAGCATCTATATAGTAATGCGAATACTTTCATTCGGGAATTACTACAAAATGCTGTAGACGCTATTCGCGCCTTACAACATATCGATGAACAGCATATAGGAAAGATTAGCTTTACGTTGCCTAGTCCAGGAAACAATAGCTTTGTCTTTCAAGATAATGGTATCGGATTAAAGGAATCTGAGATTCATCAGTTTCTTTCTGTTATTGGAGAAAGCTCTAAAACTAAAAATATTGAAGAGACCTACTCCTATATCGGTAAGTTCGGAATAGGACTCCTCTCTTGTTTTGTCGTATCGGATAGTATAGTGGTAGAAACACGTTCTGCCTATGACAAAAGCGGATTTCGATGGACAGCAGAAGCCAATGGGCAATATCAATTAGAGCCTATAACTGAAGAGATACCTATAGGGACACGTGTGATATTAGTACCTAAGGAGTCTTATAACTATATCTTTACCGAAAAACATATGCTTCCGCAGATACGCTATTATGGGGATGCCCTTCCGGTAAGTATCTACCAAATTCAGGGGGAAACAAGCGAGCTGATTCATAATGCGCAGCCTTTATGGTTACAGGAATCCGCTTCAAAGTCGGCCCTCTTGGACTATGGACGCTCCCTCTTCCACCTGCAATTTTTAGATGCCATTCCATTTGAGACGACTGCCGGAAAATGTAAAGGAGTGTTATATATCATTCCGCATAAAACACAGTTTTCCGTCAAGCAAAGTCATCGGATTTATCTAAAAAATATGTTTTTGACGGAAACGGAAAATGGTATTCTGCCTAGTTGGGCATTTTTCGTGCGTTTGGTCATGAATAGCCAAGAGCTTAGTGCTACTGCCTCCCGAGAGTCCTTTATGCAAAATGATACCTTACGTGAGGTCAAGAAAGAAATTGCGTTAGTTATTAAAGATTATTTTCGAAAAATTAGAGATATTGATTTCCAAATTTATTATCAAATTATTCAAACGCATTTCCTGCACTTAAAGGCTATGGCCATTGAAGATAATGAATTTTTAGATATTTTTATCGATGACCTTCCTTTTGAAACGAATCGGGGATATCGCAGTTTTAAGCAGATTAAAGAGATAAATAGTCAGATTCTGTACTGCGCTGATTTTGAAGATTTCAAGCAGATCCAACGGATTTCCGCAGCCCAAGACCTCTTGGTCGTCAATGCGGGATATACATTCGATGAGGAGATTCTGAAAAAAATCGGTAGAAATCGAAAAGATGTTTCTGTAGAACTGATGAGCCCTTCCAAATTATTGAGCTCATTTAAAGATTTAAAACCCGAAGAGGAAATCGGATTAGCCTCTTTTATTGTTGCTGTAGAAAATATATTGCGTGAGTTTGAATGTGAATGTGAAATTAAACACTTTACTCCATTAGATACCGCAGCCATCTACACTAAAGTCGAGCAGAGCACGGCAAATGCAACTATAAAGCAGATTAAATCGACGGCAAATCCATTTTCCAATGTATTAAATGCCTTTTCTAAAGGTAAAACTAAACCTGCAAAATTCTGTTTGAATTTTGATAATCAACTTGTTCAAAATATTTTAGTTATAGAAGATGAGTTTTTATTAAAATCAATTATTGAAGTGCTTTATGTTCAAGCCATTATTATGGGAAAATATCAAGTCACAGAAAAGGAAATGACTATTTTCAATGAAGCCCTAAATAACCTGATTGTAATGGGAATGACAAATTTTGTAAAATTATAATTCATGTATACTTTAAAGATTCAAAAAATATTAAATCAGGTGGAACGCCTACGTATCCCTGAAGAGAAAGTAAAACTTTTAGCGCAAGCCGTAGTTCTTGCCGATGAGCATAATGATTTGGAATGGGCCTATGACCTACGCTTACATCTAATTGATATCGAACGAGATGTTGCTTTTCCTACGGAGTCTATTCCAGCTTATGCCTGGATTCTGCAAGCCTATGATGAAAATCCAACCTTATTTAATGAGAGTGATTTTATGTGGCAATATAAATGGATGCTATCTGATCTATATGAAAACCCTGAAGTTTCCAGAGAACAATTAGAGGCTACCTTAGAAGACTTTAAAATGCGCCTGGATAGAAATGGATATGGTCTTAGAGCTTACTATAATGAACTCTTAGATGATACCTTAAATCAAAAGGATTTGGAGAAACTGCCTGCAGCTTTAGCTCGTGTACATTCCGTTCAGCGGGATGATATGGCCGATTGTGAGGCCTGCGAGATGGATAATGAAGTAACAGCGACGATGTATTTAGAAGGTGTAGAACAAGCCCATAAAAAGGCATTACCCCTATTAGAAAAGCAATTTACCTGTAATCACGTTCCCGTACGTACAGTAATTAATCTTACGTATTGGGCATTTAAATCGGGTGATATTGAAAAGGGGAAATCGTTACTTCCCATAGCAGAATCTGAATTGCAAAACTTTACCTACGATAGTTCTATCTTACTTTCTGTGGCGAAATTTATTGTGTCTATCGCCCATGTAGATCCTATCAAAGCCAAAGAATATTTAGAACGTTATATTCCGCTTTCTCATGGTCCAGATAATCGGTATTCGATGTTATTCTCTTATTATATGACAGAAGCTTTATATATCCTGAGTCCATCATTGACGCTGCAATTAAATTTGGATGCAGAGCATGGCTTATACAAAAATGGACAGGATGTATATTCTTCAGCTGAATTAATTTCTTATTATAAAGAAATTGTGGCTAGAATTGCCGAAAAATTTGACCGTAGAAATGGTAATTCA
>DAIQRP010000057.1:16222-16534 GCA_036786125.1 Sphingobacterium sp. | reverse complement strand
GGAGAGCTGGTCTATTATAAAACGACATTTTCTGCAAGTGCCGTAGGCTGGATGAATCAATTTGTGAGTGATTTACCGATCTTAGGGGGCAAGTTAAGATTAGACGCTATCTTTACCTCGCATTCTAATTCTGGAGCGGGAAGCATAACCATGAATCCTAGAATTGTAAATATTTCAGGTGAGCCTGTTAAAATTTGGTTTAGTGCGATGACGACAGTAAATAGTTTTAACGCGGGTAACTATCTGCTCGCTAGCGGAGGATATGTGAATCTAGATAATGGTATATATTATGGTATCGGTTATGATGATATC
>DAIQRP010000057.1:3408-16212 GCA_036786125.1 Sphingobacterium sp. | reverse complement strand
TGGGAGTTACGACGCCTCGTGCTTCTGGAGATGGAAGAAGAAATCACCAGGAAGTTGTTACGGTAGATTTGGTGTTAGATCACAAGTGGTATAAAATTTATTATTTTCCAATTGTGGACAATATGAATACTGCTAATGCTGCAGATAATCTCAGAGAAATTTTTATATCTATTCAAAGACTTTATTAAATAGAGTAGCTATATTTTTGAATAAAAGAAGAGCTGTTTCAATTATGAAACAGCTCTTCTTTTTTATATGCTTAATTTTCAGCGGATATTATTTTTTCTAATATAAACTGTAAGGCATTTTCTTGATTCTTAGGGAGTTCTAAGCTAATTTCAGAAACAATATTTCCTTTATTTCCAACATTTCCTTTGATACTTAAATCTCCATATTTTTGCATTTCGCTCACAATAGATTTAAAGCTATTGGAAATAGGGATATTTAACTCTTCAAAGGTCGAAGGTATCTGGTTAGCATGAACAACTAAATTAATTGAATTCTTTACCAAATCTTTTTTGATAGCAGGATAATGCCCAGTTTTAAATTTTTTCTGTTTTATCGATTGAATTTGATCCCAATCGCTGCCGATAAAGATGATGTCTTTGGTCAGGTAGAAATAATAAGGATCTGACTTTTCACTAGATTGCAAGGTATAGATATCATCTTGAAATGTTACGACATGTTCCTTTTCACCAAAAGCTAACAATTGTTTGTAAAAACGTTGATCCTCAGCCGTAAACATCCATAAGAAGTTAGGTACATACTCTTCTCTGGTTTTCTTCACCTCCTCATAGTCATAATTATCATCATAAACATAATCTATATAGGAAACGGTTTTCTTTTTAAAGTCATTGACAAATACCAGATGATCTCCACGCATCATTTTTGCGATTGCTTTCTCATCTAAACTGATTTCCATCAGGGTACTGAATAAGTTTAAAAAGTCGGCTTTAGTAGGCATAAATGTCGTATACCAGTTGCGTAATAAATTTGGAATTTCCTTTAGATAATTTTCCGTATTAATATTCAACGACATATATCCAATATGTTGTTCTGGAATATAATTTAGAAATTTCTTATTGATTTTTTGCTTGTAGATGTTCTTAAAACTTTCAGCAATTTCTGGATTCATCTGAATATCGCTTTCTATTTTTAAGGTATTCTTGTCCAGCACTAAATCTACAACAATATCTTTAAAGCCATAATTTAACTTATCTATTTTGAAACCATACATACTGGCCATCAAATATAAAGCCTCATTATCTACCGATGGTATATGAAAGCCATTAAACCAGAAGTGTACTAATGTATTTTGTCTTTGGAAGGTATTTACTTTTGATTGGAGTTTAATACTTTCTTTAGGAAGAAGCAGGTCCTTAAAAGAGTTCGATAGCCAAGCTGTTTCCAAGGAATCTTTAATCCCTTTATTGATATTTTCAATCGAATCTTGCTTCTGATTATAGGCGTATGAATCGTAATTAAGGGCATCTACAGAGTCCATAATTTCATTATCAAATTCCACTTCTGTGGTATCAGCCTGTGGATCCCATGCAGTCCATTCTACAGGTTTATCGTCCATTAAGGTATATCCTTTTGAGCTTATAACTTCTTCTTTAGCTGCTGTCGCAACGGCTTCTGCCGCTTCTGCCACCGCTATTGCCGCATCTGAAGCTTCATCTATATCCTCATATGTTTCATCCCATCCCCACGAGCTCGTGTCGGATTCTTCAGTATCATAGATATATTCATAAGGATCTTTAAGCCCATATCGAGTCATAATTTCAGGACTACTGAAATACGAATTGTTGAGGTTTGATTTTAGGATAAATAGAAGTTTATCATTCCATGCCGCTTGAGTCTTTCCATCTGTGGAAACTCCGCGTTGGAAACCTTCAAAAGGCTCCAATACCTTGAATTGAGAAAAAATACGCTCCTGTATATCCTGATCCTTTTTTAAGGGAATAAGTATGCCATAGAAATTGATGCTGTCTTGATTAACTTGGTAGATATAAGCATCCTGATTGAAATCCATTCCAATGGATTGAATATCGGAAACCTGAGTCTCCGCATTTTTATTGATGGCTTCGAAAAAGTTTAATTTTTCTAAGGTTTGATTCAATTTCTCAAAGGAGCTATGATTAACGATAGCCTTACTGTTAATCACAGTTACAAAGCCTGCTTCCTGGGGAATATTTTTAAGCAAATCTTGGGAAAATGCCAGTGAGCTAGAGGCTGTTCCTAGTAAGGTGAAAAGTATGTGTTTTAGTTTCATTAGGGTGTGTTCGTTAATTTAATGGTATTACTTAATGTGGCTTTATTATCTAAAAGTTGCATAAAAGGAATCTTTAACTGTACATTTCTTTGATTCCCGGATATATGAGCGAGCTTATTACTTTGAGATAATATCGGGCTATTAAATCGTGTAATACTCGTGATACTTGCCGTCTTTAATTGGTCGGAATATTTTTCTTTCAATTTATTAAAATAGGTCGCCGCTTCCGTAGAATAGCTGTAATTCCGGGTATAAATTTTATTTTTAGAATCATACTGATAACTGGTGAATTTCGAAATAGGCACTTTAAACTGCGTAGAAACAGCATCCGTAAAATCATTTAATGTAGCTACCTGATTGAACTGACATGAAATCTCTAAGATCAGTTTTTCTAGATCTAAGCGATACTGCACCTGCGTAATGCCAGGCGTACGTTTTAAAATCAGTACAGTCTTTTCCACATTGGATTTAATCTCTTCTTTGCTCGGAATATTTATACTGTGGAAACTCTTAAATTTCATTAATAAACCAGCACTTGTTGCATTTTCACTAAAATTAAAAGTAGATTTTATAGAACCAGATCCATCGGTATTCACATGAATTTGCTCTATCATATCAAAACAGCTAGAGCAAAGTAAGCTGCAGACGATTCCAAAAATCAAGATTATATTTCGTTTTATGCGCGACATATGTTATAAATTGACAACTTGTATTTTCTATACCTCAAAATTAAGCTATTTATTTTTATATAGTCATCCCTGAAAGTAGTGGTATTCCTGAGCTGCTAAATTTGCTGACCTATAAGTCCATACTGAATAGCTAATTTTATAACGGAGCTTAAGTTTTTAGATTGAAACTTCTCTATTAAATTTTTACGGTGGCTTTCCACGGTATGGGTACTGATAAATAGTTTTTCAGCTATCTGAGGAGTGGTTAATCCTTGTGCAGCTTCCACTAATATCTCTCTTTCACGACGGGTTAGTTTAGGAACACGATTCAGCTCATCGGAATTTTTCTTTTCGATGACTAGACGGGTTTGTGAACAGACATATTTCTGCCCTTTTAAGAGCGTATATATACCTTCCTTAATTTCATCTACAGAGGCATTTTTTTGAATATATCCTTTTGCTCCTTGACTTAAAACACTATTGATAACGGCATATTCATTATGAACTGAAATAATTAATATATGCATTTCTGGCTGTAAGGCTTTTAACTCCGACAACAAATCGAGTCCATTGGCATCGGGCAGATTAATATCTAAAAGGAGAATATCTACAGCTTGAGTTTTTAATGCGAGACGCATTTCTGCAGCTGTAGCATAACATCCTACGACATCAATATCTTCAGAACTGCTTAAAATATTTTTTAATCCTGCTAATAAAAGCGGGTGATCATCAGTAATGGCTATTTTTATCATCGTTATATTTTTTCTTTAGGGAAATCAAATTCTACTGTGGTGCCTAAATTAATTTGGGAATGCATTCTAAAATTCCCTTTTAAAAACTGTATTCTGGAAGCTATATTATGCAGACCTGCACTCTTCTGCTTAGCTGTACCTTCGGTATCGAAGCCGATGCCATTATCTTCCACAACCACCGAAAGACTTTTAGCGTCTTCAATAATCTGGATAATCAGCTGGCTGGCTTGCGCATGTTTTATGGTATTATTGACCAGCTCTTGTATAATTCGATAAACTAATAATTGCTGTTCTTTGGTAATTTTTTCCTGGTAATGAATAAATTCAACATCGATTTCGATTTGAGTATTAGACATACGTGCAGCATAATCTTTTAAGGCTTCTTGTAATCCGTAGTTCAGTAGTAAATCTGGCATCAAATTATGCGCTACGCGACGTAACTCATGTACGGCAATATCTATCTGAGCGATACTAGGTGATATTTCTTGCTGTACTTCCTGCGGTAATTGCTCTAAGCGATGGGAGAGGTTAATCTTTGTGCTGGCCAGCAGTCCTCCTAATCCATCATGCAGATCACGAGCTAAGCGCCCTCGTTCTTTCTCTTGTCCCTCGAGCATGGACGTCAAATTGGAAATCTTAGAGTTCTGCTTTTCTTTTTCTAAAGCCAGATTATGCAATTCCTCTTGTTGTTTCATGGTTTTGGAACGCTGGGAATAGGCATATAACAGTAAAAAAATAAATAAAATAAAAACCACAGTTAAAATTGTGAAATTTCTATTGAGCTTTTCTTTATACTTTAATTCTGTCTGATAGTTGAGAATATCTTGTGCTCTTTTCTGTGTTTCTAATTTGGAAAGTCGCAATTCTTGAGCATGTTTTTCTGACTCCAGATGAACTAACTCTAACTCCTTACGTTGATTCTCCTCGGTTAATTTTAAATTTTGAAGGTCCTGTTTCTGTTGTATAGCAAAAGCTTCCATCAGATGGATTTGCTGTTCTTTCTTTTCCGCTTGCAGCTCCATGCGTAACATTTTTTGCTGCTGTCTTTCTTTGTCAAACTGCGCTTCTAGCCTTCTGCCTTGTTCTAGTTTTTCGGAATCATATACGCTTTCAAAAGCATCGATATATTTTCTATAGAAGGAGAGGGCCTGCTGATAATCTTGTTCAGACTCAAAGATATCAGAGAGGCGAGCATAGATATTCATTAGAATCTGCTTATCCTGAACGGAATTACTGGATATGGAAAGTAAGGCTGAAAATAGGTAATCTTTAGCCTGTGCGCTTTGGGAATTGCGTAGCGCTAATTCCGAGAGAATGCCATAGCCTGAAGCAATAAGGGAATTATCATTGAGTTGCACCGCTTGGTCGATACCGAGTTGCGCATAATGTTTTATTTCCGAGGTATAGCTTTCAGGATAATGATGCAGGTATAAATTAGCCAGATTTATGGCTGCATAAGATAGGTTGGAAGGAGTAGCAATGCTTCCTTGATGTGTTAAAAAGAGCTGAATAGCTTTTTTATAATAATTTTCTGCGGCATCTCGAATCTGGATATTTTGGGGCTTATCTTCTAATTGTTGTTCATATAGATAGCCCATAGACATATAAGCCTCAAAAATGGTATTGGGTTCATTATGTTTTAAAGCGGAGCTTAATAACTGCTTACTATATTTCTCCTGCAAGTCATAGGCTTTCCAATTGGCATAGATAGAAGATATTTCTTTTAAAACAGTAGATTGCCTGGCATACAGTGTTTCGGAACTGGGGGCTTTCTCCAAATAGGTTAGTGCTTGAAGAAAGGATTTAATTCCTTCATTTTCCTTAGCGTTTCTGACCCATAACCAACCCTCGCAATAGGCTACATATCCTTTTATTTCAAAGTCATTTGTACGGAGGCTATAATTTTTCGCTAATTGGATATATTTTTCTGAGTCGCTTACTTGATCTAATAATCGGGAATTCATCGCTAGTATCGCATAGAGGTATGCGGAATACTTACCATCTTTCAGGCGATTAGCGGATTCAATATTTTTCTTTAATAGAGCAATGGCTTCTTGCTGCTCATTATTAAAAAATAGAGCTTGGGCATATTTTCCTGCAGCATTAAACTGCGCGGGACTATGGGCTTCGGCCAGTTGATATTTTTCAGCAAGAGTTTTTAAGACCTGCTGGGCTTGGACCTGAATGCTGAAGCAACATAAAAGGCTCAAAAGGGTTATTTTAAAAAAATAACTAAAATATGAATAGCATAAAGGCATAAAGTAAGCGTATATCTTTACAAATCTATTCATATTTTAGCAATTAAATTCAGATTAAAAAGCAACGGCTTCAGCCGCCTCTTCAACCACATTTCCGTGGGTATCGATAACAATTACATCTTCGGAATCCAATAACATAACTGTCGCTAAGCCATTATAAAATGGACTTGCATATGCGTATTGAAAAGGGATAATTACTTTTCCTTGCGCATTGATATATCCATATTTCTCATCTTTAGCAGCTAAAAATATATTCGGATCATCTGTTAGATAAAGCACATCATAATTTCCTGCGACTTCTTTATTTCCTTGAATGGTTCTCAAGGTATAAACATCATCTTTTTCGGTGATGAAATGCGTTTTATTAAAGTCATAGATTAAGGAATATACCATAGGAATAATCAATTTTCCTTTAGCATCAATTATACCATACTTATCATTTAAGCGTACCGATGCCATTCCATTTTTCATAAAACTTATAGACTCATATTTCGCAGGGAAAAGAACTTTACCATCCTTATCCAATAGGCCGGTTTTATCGTCTATACTAAATTGGTATTGTTCATCCTCCGTGCTATAGCTTAGGTATTCGTAGTCAAATGGCAGCATTACTTTTCCTTGAGGATCGATAAGTCCATATTTCCCATTTGCATTGGAAGCAATAGATTTCCCATTGAAAAAGTATTCTATATTACCATAGATGGCTTCGGTAACGGCTTCTCCTTCTTCATTTTTAAGTCCCACTAAACCCGTTTCCGTATCGTAATAAATAGTTCTATCTTCACCGATATCATAATCGGATGCTGTATCCTGATACTCTTCAAAATTTTCTGGGATACTCAATAGAGATTCGTCAATTTCCTCCGCTTGTATTAAAGTTGCCTCAATACCTGTTCCCGAAATATTAACTTCTAATGCAGCACCAGGAAGTTTTTTAAAGATTTCAAAATCTCCCCAATAGACCGGAGGGATTTTTTCTGTATACCAGATATCTAATACCGTAGGTTCATCTGAATAATCATTGGTAATTTCAATTTTTGCTAATTTACATGGATATCCAGCAATCGTTTTCTTTTCATTAGGGATCAATTTAATTTGGCTAGGGCTAAATTCTAAAAAAGTAGCTTCTTCCTCCGCATTATTGTAGATATTAATATATTGCTCTAAAGAATTGATTAAAATCGTAGAACTATGATTTTTTTTGTCAATAAGCTGAACGGTATCTTCATTTCCCTTTGTCATGATACGAATGAAATTATTATTGACCCAAGTTTGGATAAAATCATCGTCGGAAGTTGATTCAACCCTGCCTCCATCTACAGCTGCAGCCGCCGCATCCTGAGCATCAGTTACCTCTTGTACAGTTACAAAGCTTCTATAATTAATTCGAGTACCTTTTTGCGATTGAGCAAAAGCGAATGATGAGCTAAGCAGAATTGCTGCTAAAGTGCTTATAGTGGTTTTTTTCATTTTCTTTTAATATTACAATGCAAAGATAAATTTGTTTTTAATATAATTTATCCCCGAATTCAGCTACTTTTATAAAAACTGTAAAAAGAACAAATTGGCATTAATTTATAGATAATTGGCTGTTTTTAATTTTTTTTACTTACCTTATATATCGTATTATACGTTAATAAAAAATATAACTTTGAAATTTACTGAATTTGGCTTTGCCCCACAGTTACAAGAAGGTTTAGATAGTATGGGCTTTGAAGAGGCTACACCGATTCAAGCACAAGCAATTCCAGTCATCCTAAATAATAAAGATATTATTGCCTGCGCTCAGACCGGTACAGGAAAGACTGCTTCTTATCTTTTACCTATTCTTCAAAAGATATCCGATAAACCCACTGATTTTATAGATACCGTGATACTCGTTCCGACCAGGGAGTTAGCGCTACAAATCGACCAACAGATTATGGGCCTAGCTTATTTTACTGGAGCGACTTCTATTTCGGTATATGGAGGGGGAGATGGGATTGAATATGAACAACAAAAAAGAGCGATTAAAGAAGGCGCTAATATTATTGTAGCCACTCCTGGTAGATTAATTGCACATCTGACATCCGGAAAATTTAATTTTTCTAAACTGCAACATTTTATTCTAGATGAAGCTGATCGCATGTTGGATATGGGATTCCATGAAGATATCATCCGTATTTTAAGCTATTTTCCTAAGGAAAGACAAAACTTGTTATTCTCCGCGACGATGCCGCCTAAGATTCGAACCTTAGCTAAAAAAATATTACATGAACCTACGGAAATTAATATTTCCTTAGCCAAACCTGCAGAAGGAATTAAACAGGAAGCTTACCTGATATATGATGAAGATAAAACAGCCTTAATTCAACATATCCTGACTGCTCAATCTTATCCTAGTGTCATTATTTTTGCCTCTCGTAAGGAAATTGTCAAACGCCTAAATTTGGAACTTCAGGCTAAAGGCATCGCTTCCTCGGCTTTTCATTCCGACCTGGAGCAAGCGCAACGGGAAGAAATTATGAATAAGTTTAAAAGTAAGCGCCTTCATGTGCTTATCGGAACCGATGTAATCTCCCGAGGTATAGATGTGGTAGGCATTTCTTTAGTTATAAATTATGACGTTCCACCAGATCCGGAAGATTATATCCATCGTGTAGGACGTACAGCAAGAGCTGCAACTACGGGTACTGCAATTACATTGATTAATAAAGTCGATCAATTTAAATTCAGCCATATTGAAGATTTAATAGGCTCGGAGATTGAGAAAATGGAACTTCCCGAAGGTTTCCCTGCAGGACCGCTATATGACCCTAAAAAACCGAAGGCTCATAAAAAGCCATTTCAGAAGAAGAAATCTTTTAAAAAGCCATTTAAAAAATCGAGCTAATATATTCCAAAAAAAAGCGCAGTCTACTATTCGTAGACTGCGCTTTTTTTAAGACATAAAATCCGATAATGTGTTTTTTAAGCAGAGCTTAAGACGGCAATTTAGGATTATTCTTAAAGTCTGAATATGTTTTTTCCGTCTGCTTAATTAACCATTCATATAGTTTAGCACCATAACTTACCCGCTTTACGCCTAAAGTAGCGAGCTCATCGAAAGGAGCTAAAGAGTTTGTTAAAAATACATTCAGAGGAAGATGAACCTGCTCGGTAAAAGATTTTATATCCTCATTCTTTTCAATTAATGGAACGAAGATACCATCAGCTCCAGCTTTTTGATAATGTTGAGCACGCTTAATGGATTCTTCTAATGCATCAGCATGTTTAGTGACATAGGTATCCGTACGGGCATTGATAAATACATCCGTTTTAGCCTTGATTGCTTGAATCTTTTCCACCAATAAATCGGAAGATCCCAAACGGCGAGTACCATTTTCCACTAATCCATCTTCTAAATTAATACCTACAACTCCGATTTCTACTAATCTTTTCACTTGATCAGCTACCTCCTCTGGCCGGCTGGAATAACCTGCTTCAAAATCCACAGAAACCGGAATTTTTACAGCTTTAACAATACGTTCTACGATAAAATATAATTCATCAACAGAGATATTTCCTCCATCTTCATAGCCCAATAGATTGGAAATAGCATGGCTTGAAGAGCCTAATGCTTTATATCCAGCTTCCTGAGCAATTTTTGCAGAATGAGCATCCCAGATATTACCTAATAATAAAGGGGAGGACTGCTCATGTAATTTCTTGAAATCTTGTAATGACATAATATCTGTTTTGGTATATATAAACAACAGTCATAAGCAGGCATTGTTTGTATTTTCTTTTAGAAAGGCAGTACTTAAAATTCCGATTGATAGAGTTGCTCGAACTGATCTTTATATTTTTCTAAGATGACCTTACGTTTTAATTTTAAAGTAGGGGTAAGTTCCCCTCCCTCAATACTAAACTCATTGGGTAGAATTATTGGTTTTTTAATTTGTTCCCAGTTTCCAAAATGCCGATTCGCATCTCTAATTTCTTGATTGAT
Organism: Sphingobacterium sp.; assembly: GCA_036786125.1. Classification (GTDB taxonomy): domain Bacteria; phylum Bacteroidota; class Bacteroidia; order Sphingobacteriales; family Sphingobacteriaceae; genus Sphingobacterium. Next base: position 6,289 of record DAIQRP010000057.1, on the reverse strand, counting down.
TTTCTTAACAATAAGACTATGTTTTAGAAAATCATCTTTAGGGAGTAGCGATAGCGTTGCATCCTCTGTCTTACTCCAATCCAAAAGAGCGGCATAATTGGGTATGATAAAGGCTGAGGCAAACTTCTTGCCATCTCCAATAACCATAGCCTGTTCTATAAATTTAGATTCTACGACCTTTTTTTCTATGGGTTGAGGAATAACATATTTGCCACCAGAAATTTTAAACATCTCTTTCTTGCGGTCGATAATTTTTAAAAAATGCTCTTCTTCCCAGACTCCAATATCCCCAGTATGCAACCAGCCATCAATTATCGTCTTCGCCGTTTCCTCAGGGTTTTTATAATAGCCCATCATTACATTTGGGCCTTTGATAAGAATTTCACCATCTGAGGCCAACTTAACTTCTACATCTTTTAGCGGAAGCCCGACTGTGCCTACACGAACCCCTTTGATATAATGATTCACACTAATGATAGGGGAGGTTTCAGTCAAGCCATAGCCTTCATAAATCGGAATTCCTGCAGCTAAAAATATGCGTATTAGTTTACTTTGTAAAGAAGCGGATCCTGAAGCAATAGTTCGTAGCTCCCCACCTAAAGCTTCATACCATTTATTTAAGACTAATTTTTTCGCGATCTGTAGTTTGATATTATAACCAAAACTTCGTAATTCAGGATTGGGGTCATACTTTTCACCGATGCCAACTGCCCAATCGAAAAGTATACGTTTTATACCTGCCAGATCATGGCCGGTATGCATAATTTTTTCATAAACTTTTTCTAAGATTCGTGGAACTGCAGTCATAATCTGGGGCTTTACTTCCAAAAGATTTTGACCGATCTTCTCAAAACCTTCGGCAATATAAATGCTAATACCAATATACATATAGGTGTAGATAACGGTACGCTCGTACGCATGACAGGGAGGAAGAAAGGTCAATCCTCTATCGTAAGCTTGACAAGGTGTAATTTCTCGTGCTGCAATCGCATTAGATACTAAATTGCGATGGGAGAGCATAACTCCTTTGGGGTTTCCTGTCGTTCCTGAAGTATAGATAATTGTCGCTAAATCAGTCGCTAAAATAGGCGCCGACCGTAGACGAACTTCTTCTATCGGAATATCTGCACCAATTTCATGAATTTCATTCCAGCTACGATCTTCATCCTTTGCATGGATGGCAAAAATATATTTTAAGCTCGGTAAAGCCTGATGTAACTTGCAGATACGTTGGTAGAGACTATGTGTGCTGACCAGACAGAGTTTGATATCTGCATCATTAAAAATATACTGATAGTCACTATCTGAAATATTGGGGTACATGGCGACGACAATAGCTCCGATTTGCTGTATAGCGAAATCTATAATATGCCATTCCATACTACTTTCAGCTATAAGTCCCACCTTTTCATTGGGCTGAACGCCCAAGGCTATAAGCCCCTTGGAGATTGCATCTACCTGATCCAGGTAGGCTTGTGTGGTAAAAGATTGCCATTGCCCATTTATTTTTGTTGAAAACATCGGCAGATCTGGGTATAGCTGCAGCTGACGCTGTGCCAGATCGAAGATTCTAAGTTTTTCCTCCATTAAATATTTAAAATCGAAATTATTGGTATATCCATTGGTTGTACATATCACGGGCTTGAAATGATACTGGTACTTCTAAACCTATGATATTTTAAATATAGGCAAAACCATTTGAGTATACTATTGTTTTGAAACTAATAAAAATATCTAAATCTATGCGTACAGAAAAACCATCTTTCTTTAAAAAATACTTTACTATTCTTAAAAATACGGTTTTGGGATTTACCAATGAAGATAGCCTTAAGTTTAGTGCTTCCTTAGCTTACTACACGGTTTTTTCACTCGGGCCAATCTTAGTTTTAATGATATCCTTGGCGGGAATTTTCTATGGGGAGGATGCCATTAAAGGTCGAGTATTTACCGAGTTAAATGGATTAGTTGGAGCTAATGCGGCAACACAGATTCAGGATGTAATTAAAAATCTAGAATTTTCAGGAAAGTCAAATATGGCATTGGTAATTAGTGGTATTACCTTACTATTAGCCGCAACAACGGTCTTTGGGGATATGCAAAACTCCATTAATAAAATTTGGCATGTACGTCCAAAAGTGAAAAAAGGCTGGCTTAAAATTATTACCGATCGGCTTTTATCTTCTTCACTTGTCATTGGATTAGGCTTTCTATTAGTTGTCACTTTAATAGTCAATGGAATTATTATAGCCTTTACAGATAAGCTTGTCAGATTTCTGCCGGATATAACCGTATTTCTATTTGATTGGGTGAATTTCCTATTGACCTTTGGGGTTATTTTTATTCTTTTTGGGGTTATCTTTAAGGTATTGCCAGATGTGAATATCAAGTGGAAAACCGTGCGTTCGGGCGCTTTATTTACTTCCTTATTATTTGTTATCGGCCGTTTACTGATAGGACTATACCTACAAAACTCCAATACGGAATCCACATATGGAGCCGCAAGTTCTATCGTTTTAATCCTCTTATGGGTCTATTACACGGCTGCAATTTTATATTTCGGAGCAATTTTCACCAGAGAATATGCAACGTATACGGGAGTGCCGATAGAGCCATCTGAATTTGCAGTTCATGTGGAATATACAGAAATCGAAAGGGAGGTCAAAGAAGTTCCTCCAGCGCCATTAACAGCAGAGGAGACGACAAAAAGCTAGGATATTCCTTCTTTTCCTCCAAAGGTGACAAGCACCATGCCGACGATAATTACAAAAGAGCCTAAAATTTGGACCCAAGATAGGGGTTGTCTAAAGAAGAGTGCCATAGCGAGTTGTACAGTAAGGAATGTACCTCCCGAGCATAAGGCAATAACAATAGGTTGAGGCAC
>DAIQRP010000057.1:0-3398 GCA_036786125.1 Sphingobacterium sp. | reverse complement strand
AATTAAAAACCAGCTGGCTCCGATTAAAATCGTATTCCCTAAAATTAAAGCTGGCCAGTGATGTTTCGGATGTATTCCACCATATTTAAAGATGATGCTTGAGATAATCTGGCAGGCCCAAAATGACACGAAATATAGGTAGTTCATCGCTTTTCTTTTTTATGAAGGTATAAAAAACTAGGCTTATTTTTAAATAGAAATTGTATTTCCTAAACGGAATGAGGTCTTGTGCAATTCCTTGCGAGAAAGGCTAGCGTAAAGGGCTATAAAAAATAGTATCTTTGCAAAAAATTAGAATACTTAGCTATGGATTTATTAAAGCAGCGCATCTTAAAAGATGGTCAATCTTTTGAAGGAGGAATATTGAAAGTGGATAGTTTTATCAATCATCAGATTGATCCCATTTTAATCAAATCTATTGCTGTTGAATTTGTAAAGAAGTTTGGACAACTTCCATTAACTAAAATTATCACGATTGAAGCATCAGGTATTGCTCCAGCAATTATGCTTGGATACCTCTTGGAACTTCCTGTAGTCTTTGTAAAAAAAGCGGTGCCTAAGACGATGGTGAATATGTTAACCTCTTCTGTATATTCATTTACCAAAGACCGGACTTATGATATTTGTGTTTCTGCAGATTTTGTGAAACCGAATGATAAATTCCTATTTGTAGATGATTTCTTAGCCAATGGAAATGCGGCTTTAGGTGTGAAAGATTTAATTCAGAAAGGTGGAGCAGAACTTTTAGGCATGGGATTTATCTTAGAAAAATCCTTCCAGAAGGGGGGAGCCATGTTAAGAGAATTAGAAGATATTCAAATTGAATCCCTAGTTCGTGTGCGTAAATTAGGAGACAACCTGATTGAATTCGAGTAAATAAAAAAATATGAAAAAGCAATCTTTAGATAGAGCCATGTTGTTATTTGAGCGATTTAAATCGCATAAAATAACTTCTGATGAATTGCATGTTGCAGAAGGGAAAGCGAATAATCTAAAGGATAAGATGGATGATTTTAAATTGCTGATCGCCATGTGTAAGGATACATTTTCCGGAAAGTATTCGATGAGCAAATGGAATCTTTCAGTTATAGTAGGTACTATTATCTACGTAATTTCTCCGATAGATGCGATACCCGATGTCATCCCTGTTTTGGGCTGGATAGATGATATTGCAATCGTCAGTTATGCAATTAGTAAACTGGCTGAAGAAATTAAAAATTATCAGCTTTTTAAAGCAACAGAAAATTCGGAAAAGAAAATATCTTAGTCTGCTGTTTTAAGAATCAAAAACCCTAAAGAAATTAATTTTCATTTATTTCTTTAGGGTTAATGCTTTTTATTAAGTAAAGTTATTTTAATGTTTCTCGCGTATATATTTACTATGCTTGTATGGGGTATTAATCTTCCAGCTCAGGATAGTACAGCATTTAAATCACAGCATATTCAACCTTATGGTTATATAAGAACAGGCCTCGGATATTCAGCAACGGAAAAGGAGATGAAGGATTTTATCCTTCCTACAGCCGTACATAAATTTAGATTGGGAAATGAAGCCAATCATTATGCTGAAATTGGGCTGCGCTATAGCTATCAAAAGCGCGAATCTGCCCGTACCTTTGAACTCAATTATTTAGCTGCTTCTTATACTCCCTATCAGCAGCGTATTCAATTCTCCTCTTTTCAAACAGCTGAACTGTATCTGAAAATCAATAAGCTTTTTCGAAATACGCACTTTTGGGCAGGAAAGCGCTATTATGATCGTAGAAATGTAGATATGTTAGATTTCTTTTGGTCTAATATCGGTCAGCAGGCTCGGATGGGTCTAGGAATAGAACATATTCCTTTAAAGAATGGCACTTTAAATCTGGCTGCCTTTGAATATGTGCAAGATCTGCAATATCAATCTCAGTCATATCGACATCGTGCCATAGCTTTGGATATCCGGCTATTGGATTATTATTGGAATTCCCATATGAAATTAAATGCTTCTATGAATATGGGATATCGACCTGCTGATTCCAGAGTCGCCGAGCCATCGGCGGCAGGCTTTGGGCTATCTATCTGGGGAACATATGAAAAAAATAAACTGTCAAATACGCTTACAAGTACATTTCGCTCGGGGCCATTACTTACCGAGTCGGGCTATTCAGGAATTCCTGTAAGTTCGTATATAAATGATATCAGGCAATATAATTTGCGTAAAGCATGGGATTTTACCTTGGTTAATAACCTAGTATATGATGATTTACAAACCCAGGCTATACAATTTGCGACAGTCTTTAGAAAGACCGATTATGGCTTAAGTAAGCCTCAGCATTATTGGTTTTCTATCGGTGCAAGATATCAGTATTACCTGCACCGTTATTTTAATTTGGCTGTGGAGCTGGGACATGATTTTGTATATGATGAGAAACTAGCTCAGCGAGCTACGCTGCAAAAGATCACATTTTCTCCTCAAATAACGTTAAAAAAAGGCTATTATTCCCGTCCTGTCCTACGACCATTTGTAACCTATGCTCAAGGTATGCGGACGGGAGTAAATTATGGCCTTCAATTTGAAGCTTGGTGGTAAGTTCCCGGTATACTGCTATCGGACTCTAGAATTTCAAATTGTGTAATATAGGCTTGAACCATTTTGGACCAACTGTAATTTTCTTTTGTAAATGCTTGATATCGATTTGCTTGAGAATAATGATTCTGTCGGCAGTGTGCATTAAGCTGCTCAGCCCAGGATGATGCATCTCCCGCGCGCAGTAAGATACCATTTTTATCATGCTGTATCGCCGAGGGAATCCCATCTAAATTGGAGGCAAATACCGTGGCCCCTAATAGCGATGCTTCTAAAGACACTAACCCAAAGCCTTCCATATCTCCATCAACTGGAATATTAGGCATTACAAAGGCATTGGCATGGCTTATAATTTGTTGTACTTGTGCTAAAGGGAGTTTGCCTAGGTGAGTAACCTGATCACTGTATTTATCGTCATTCAATAGTTTTCGCAAGGCCTGTTCATCGGAGGCTATTCCAAAAAATAAATTTAGCAAGCGTTTTGTCTGACCGAAGAGGAATAAGTTAAAAAGCCTGCTGCTAAGTTTAGGTTTAAAGTCAAAAGGCCCTATCATCAGAAATTTGATATCGGCATCCAATAAGGGAACAACTTCTTTCACAAACCATGAGAACCCTTTCCGCTTGACCGCTCTGCCCATAGCCACGATATACTTTTCAGGAAGTCCGGACTTAATCAGCAGCGTAGGTTTTGAGATGGAATCTACTCCATTCGGGATAGTAACGATCTTTTCGGGAGTTATGCCGCGATGCCGAAGTGCTAATGCAGTAGCATCAGAAACGGCAAAAATCTTGTCTAGGCTATTGAATTTGGGGATTATTTTCTGCTGAA
>DAIQRP010000056.1:8462-16855 GCA_036786125.1 Sphingobacterium sp. | reverse complement strand
GCATTAAAAGCATCATTGCGGTTTACGCCTGCATTATCAGCTGCCAGATTGGATACAGCTGCACGTTGCGCGGCATTGAGAGGTTTAGGTTTTTTCCAGGCTTCTTGGAAACCTTGTTTAGCATCGACTTGAATATTGACCGCTCCAGGTCTGCCCGATTTGGTGCTGACAAGAATCACTCCTCCCGAAGCTCTGGCTCCATAGATTGATGCCGCTGCATCTTTTAAAACGGAGATGGATTCAATATCATTCGGATTTAACATGGGTACTCCAGAATAGATTGCGCCATCAATTACATATAAGGGTTCTTCTCCATTTAAACCTCCTAGCCCTCGGATATTAATGCGCGGCTTGGAAGTCGGATCCCCACCTTCATTAGTCACGATAACTCCAGGAGCCTTTCCTTGTAATACATCTCCCAAATTATTCATCGAACGAGAGCCCACTTTATCTAAACCTACACTTGCTACAGATCCAGTTACTGTGGCACGGCTCTGCTTCCCATAACCGACTACCACTACTTCGGAAAGGGTCTGTTTGTCTTCCTGTATAATCAGATCATATTGTAATCTTTCATCGATTATAAATTCCTGAGATAAGAAGCCAATACTGGATATCTTCACACGATCTCCAACTTGTGCGGATAACTGAAAACTACCTTTTTGATCCGTTTGGACAACTTGTCCTGAAGCAGGTATTAAAACAGAAACACCTACTACAGGTCTCCCATCTAAATCTTTAATAATTCCACGAATGGGGCGCTGATTACTCCGAGTAACCGTATTTCCAAATTTGGATACATTCGCATAGAGGGGACTATTTAAGCCCATATGGCATAACAAAACCGCGGTAAGCCATACATAATTTTTCTTCATGGGTATGAGATATATTGAAATTTATTATGGAAAATACAAAGCGAAAAAAAAGCATATAGCCTTATATTGGGTGCTATTTTTTCACGTACAAATTTCCTTAACCTCAAATTAAGAAGGGGTTAACTTTTTATTATCCTTCTCTACAAGTATGCCTGGCATAGCCCATAAAAAAACCTGCCTTGATAAGAAACTTATCAAGGCAGGTAAAACTATTATTTAATAATTCCTATTTGGACGCTACGAATAAGTCATCAGCACCTTCGGTGATAGGAATATATAAGCGCTCCCAGCTTTTAGTATGTACCATCTCCCAGCTATGGCCTTTACCTTTTAAATCCTCAGCTAATAAAATCACTCCGGGTTTAATTAAAAAGGTAGAGCCATCACTAACTTTAAATCTGATTTTACCTTTTAAGGTTACCACATATTGACGTCTTGGAGCAGGGTGCGCATTCTTTTCCCACTCTTCTGTTTTATTACTAGACCAGAAGGTTGTTGTGCTGGCATGTTTTAAGGTAGGGATATAACCCGTTTCGAACGTACATGTACCATCTGGATTATTGATTAAACGAATAGCAGGCATCTTTCCTTCACTTTCTTCGACTTTAACATCTGTAATTTTTCCGTGATTTTCTTGTGCTTTTAAAGATTGACCACCAAGTGCTAAAAATGCTAATAGCATCATTGCTTTCGATATAATTTTCATTGTTTTATGATTTTGTTATTTTAAAATTTTCTGACTTTACTCTATATTTCTTATACGATTTCATATACGCTATCGTGAACCATCATGCGATCGAAAAAAGGCTTATACTTAGCGACTAAAGCCAAGTGTTCAGGCAATTTCCCATAGGCTTCCAACTCCTCTAGGCTATCGAATTCCATCGATGCATTATAGCTGAAGCTATTATCTAAAACTGCACGTGGACTCGAATCTGCAGGCTTACCATAGCGTACATTTTTCACATATGGTAATTTTTTTAAACCTTCAAAGAACTGTTTAAACTCTTCTACTTGTGCTGGAGAAAGGTCTGCCTTTAACCAAAATAGTAAGTAATGAAAAAATACTTTTTTCGATTTCTTAGCGCCTGTTGCCGCTAAAAGATTAGAACTCGTTACGCCTAAGACGCCTACAGTTCCTAATGTCTGGATGAAACTTTTTCTTTTCATTATATATTAATTAAAATCTATTCTATATTTTAAAACAAACGCCCATTTATGGTCTGTAACAACTCCTTCATTTGCAGCATTTAAGCTATAGATGGGTCTATTTTGAGCATCAAATGTCAGACGGCTACTATTACCATGGAATAACATTGAAATACCAGCGTCATAAATTGCAGAATTATCTTTTAAGCCATTATAATTCGCTAACTGAACGGAAACTGCTGGTTGCAATTGGATATTATGGTTTTTCTGACTGAAATACGGTAAGGTTCCTCCTACTTGCGCATAGAATGTATTTCCTGTACCTGCAGTAGGTAAGGCATTACCTGCACCATTTAAGCTTGCATTCGCTGCAGCAACTCCTGTAGCCGGATTATTTGTACCCGTAAATCTCAAGTAGTTAGGTCCATAATCATTATGCATGGCCATCGCATAAGCAGAGATTGAAGTTCCTTTCTCTTTATTAATCGGCGCATCATAAAATAAGTCCAAAGCCACGCTTTTCATATCATCATTCTGTACGGCTTTCGCATCATCTAAATGCCATAAGGCATTGTGCATATATTCAAAACCAGCTCCTACACTTAACACTTTTTTCTTCCCTAAATAGGTTCCCGCATTAAATGGTGTTTCATTATTTTCTTTATCGAAAAAGGCATATCTAAAGTATCCGGAAACATCTTTATTAGCTCCATTTTTACTGAATGTCGCTTTATTAATTTGGGGATCTGCAGTAACTGCCGTATATGGATCACCAACGACTAAACGGTAATCAAAACGTCCTAACTGACCTTTAATATAGGCACTCATCTCCCTTACCGTCATATCTGTAATTCCGGTATTGGATGTGGCATATAAAGGCAGATCATATAATAAAGTCGCCTGAGGACCTGTAGTAAATCGGGATAAACCTCTCCAAGTAGATCGTCCCGCCCCTACTGCTAACTTCGGACTGAAACTATCTTCTGCATAGGCATCTAGCAAGTCCATATAAGTATTATTTTTACTATTTACATTGACATTAGTCGGCCCCATCTGTAATACGAAGTACAAATTTTCGGTAGGCTTATAAGTCATCTTTGCACGAATACGTCTTAATGATAAATCGGATACCGAACCGACCTGTTCATTATTAACAAGGCTTCCTGGGTTCAATTGACTATAACGCGCCCATAGCTCTGCATAACCACTGAAACTCACGTAACGTGTATGCTCCTTATTCAAAAAGTGTGTAAGCTTAGGATTTCCGAAGTCATTCGTTTGCGCCTTACTTGTATGTACTCCAGTAAGACCGAAACTCAACAATAACGCTGCAACCAGCTGCTTTTTATTCATGATAATTTGTCTTTAGTTTTATTCTTTTGTTATGACAAATTTAGCTCGGAAAATAAGGGTGAATTATTAGAAAAGTATTAGAAAATAGAAATGATATACGAAAATGCTAAAACGGCATATGCATAAAAAAACCTCGTATAGAAAATAAAACTTTCTAGACGAGGTTTTTTCATTAGCTCATATCTATTTCAGATTTGCGTAGATATAGCTAAAGTTATTTCAGATTATATTTTTAGAAATTTCTGATTATAATGAAGCAAGAAATTTATGATTATAATGTAGGAAGAAATTTCTGATTATAATGTAGCAAGAAATTAATAATTATCCATCTTTAAAATATTTAATCATGCTTCTATAGGAAGAAAATAATAATTATACAATTCGAGGAAATTTGATATCGAATAATGTTCCTTCATTTAATTTGGAATGAACGAGGATTTCCCCTTGATGCATATCTATAATTCGATGGACTATGGATAAACCAATCCCATGGCCTGCTTTATCTGGAACGGAAGCCGATCGGTAAAAAAGTTCAAAGATATGCGGTAGATCTTCCTCCGAAATTCCAGCTCCACGATCCGATATACGCACCGTTGCCAAAGCCTGATTATGCTTAATTTCTACGAGACAGTGTTTGTCATCACTATATTTACAGGCATTTTCCATTAGATTAGCAAAGGCTACTTGAAGCAGATATGCATTTCCAAAAACAAGTATCTCCTCCTGCTCCTCCTCTGCATTTAATAATTCATAATCAAAGGATACACTTACCCGATAATCTTTATCTTTATCCTGAACCATAAATTTGGATTCAATTAAAATTTCATCCAACCGAAGTGCGCTGAAACTAACCTGGGAGCTATCGTAATTCGCACGTGCAAAGTCTAATAATGCATTCGATAATACGGTAGCCTCCTTAGCATCGGTAAGAGCGGTATCTATAGACTGCTTATAGTCATCCAAGCTGGTATTTAATTCCTTAGCCAGCTCCAATTCTGCAATCATCGCAGCTAAAGGCGTTCTAAATTCATGGGAAATAATAGAAACAAAATGCCTTTGGTTATTAAATGATTTCTCTAAGCGGTTAAAAGTACCATTAAAAGTATCGATTAATTCTGATAGCTCATCTTTAGCTTTTCGATAATACACCCGTTTACTTAAATTATGCTCGGAGACATCTCTAATTTCAGTAATAATATGTTTGATAGGTTTTAATATATATTGTGCGAAGAAAAAAGAAGCAATAAAGATAAATAGAATAGCGACGATATAAATACTGATTAAAATTTGCTTTAATCGCTCCATATGCGCAAATCCGGTCTGATCATAAGCATGTCCGATTAAATAATACTGCTTACCTTGAAAAGGGTAATGTAATCCCATAAAGAGCTCTTCTCCTTGATTCCAGGTTAGAAAATTTTTATTTTTTATTTTTTCTAAAAGTGCATGATCATAATGCTGCTCTCCATAATCGACAAATAGTGTTTTAAACTCATTGTCGTATACAGTAATCTGAGCTTCATTAATTAATTTCTTATTCTGCTCATGGATTTGACGCAATTGAGATTCACTCACTTTGGCATCAAAAATAAATTCTGCTCGCCAGGTAATTTTATACCTTAGTCGATCGATAAATTCCTCTTCTCTATTTTTCTCTGAAAAGAAGTATATGCTATATGCAAAGAGAAAAAGTATAGCTGCGCTGAACAGCGTAAATACGAGAGCAGTACGAGAAGCTATTTTCATTCTTTATTAGATAAGATAAAACCATGTCCTGATTTGGTATGAATTAACTTTTCTGCAAAATCCTTATCCACTTTTTTACGTAGGTAGTTAATATATACATCAATATAATTGGTGCCGGTATCAAAATTTTTGCCCCATACATTACGGGCTATTTCATCTCTATTTAGCAAGGTTTCTTTATGCCGCATAAAAAACACGAGTAAATCAAATTCTTTAGGCGTTAATTTTATATCCTGCTGATTGCGTGTAACACTTTTACTGCGCAGGTTCACCTGTAGCGAATCATAACTTAAGGTATCGCTATGTTCCGCTTCATCGAATTCTCTATTTCTTTTTAAAACTGCCGCTATACGTACATATAATTCCCTGAGATCAAAGGGTTTCACCATATAATCGTCAGCTCCAGCATCGAATCCAGCAATCTTTTCATCAATCTGCCCTAAAGCCGTCAGCATAATAATGGGAATTTTAGGATAGGTAGATTTTAAGCGTTTGCTCAATTCTATGCCGCTCATGCGTGGCAGCATAATATCTATAATCAGCAGGTCATAATCTAAGAGTTTTATCTGCTTTAAAGCAGATTCTGCATCTCCAGCAACAGTGACCTGATAACTTTGGCTGCTTAACCCTTTCTGTAATACGGAGGACACACGTTCGTTGTCCTCTACGACTAATATCCTCATAGGTACAAATGTATATAAATTTGACTTTTCCAAAGAAAATCAACGTCCTTCAGACGTAAAATAGAGTTCAAATGATAAGTTAAAAACATCATTCTCTAGCTCTTGTTTTAATAGATACTGATTCGGATATAATAAATCTAAGCGTTTTGATACATTTTCAATTCCTATAGCTAAAGAATTCGGATTGCGGAAATTTCTATCCATGGAATTTTGAATTTGGATTTTTAGGCTTAGGTTTTCAAAACTAAGTTGTATCCTTAAAAAATTACCCTGGCTATTGGCGCCCACATGTTTAAATGCATTTTCGATAAAAAATATACCTAACATAGGAACAATCACAAATGACTGTAAGTCTGCGGCATGATAAAGGACCTTTATATCTACTTGCGTATTTTCCATAATACGTTCAGCTTCAAAGTCCATATATTCTTTTAAGAAATCTAATTCCTCGAGCAGAGGTACTGTATCTTTCTTAGCTAATTCCAGTTGATAGCGCATAATCTTAGCCATCTGCAAAATTTTGGGAGAAACTTCCTCAGGTTTTTCCAAACTAATTCCATAGAGGCTATTGAGCGCATTAAACAAAAAATGAGGATTAGTCTGCATTTTAAGATATTTCAATTCCATCTCCTTCAGCAATAAATTTTGCTTATTTTCCAGATGCTGCTGTTGATAATAATTCTGTATAAAAAAAACGAGCAGCAGCAGTAATAAGGTTACCGTAAAGGAACTGATATAATACTTGGTCAAGGTACTGGTATGCCCCGCAAAATCATCATACCATCCTACGGTAGTAAAATATGAGTCTAAGCTTTGAGCAACTGCTGAAAATAGAAAAATGGTCAGTATGCTACAGATACTAAATTTTACATATCTGCGCTGTTTTAAAAAGGGTAAGACAAAGAAACGTTGAAATTGCACATGACTATATAAAAGCAGAAATACAAATAATTCGTCGTGAAAGGTATGTGGGCTTGAGAAGTCCTCCCGATCATTGATAAACGTAATAATTAATAAAAAAATAAAAACAAGTATCTCACGCAGATACTTGTTTTCCATATATATTTTCCAAGAATTGATATCTTTTAATTTCATAGACCTTTAATTTCCATTACATTTCTACGATAGGTAATTCCTACTGGTATAAGCACCTGTGTTTTTAAAGACACATAATCTGTATGATAATCTACAATATAATCCAAATTGACAATATAGGATTTATGTATGCGTATAAATCGTTCCTTCGGAAGTTTGGATAAGGCCTCTGTGGTTGTGGAATTACATATAAAGCTTTCATCGGAAGTAAATAACTTAATATAATTACCCCAACTTTGGATATACTGAATATCTTCCATTTGAAATTCCTGAATTTCATTATCAACTTTAAAAGAAAGACTTTCCGCAGGTAGCAGCTTAGTTTCGGAATCCATAATACGTTCTACAGAAATATTAAAACGTTCAAATGAGATTGGTTTCAACAGATAATCCAAGACCTGATAATCATAGGATTTTAAAGCATATTCAGAAAAAGCTGTGGTTAAAATTACAGCTTGTCCTTTGTGCAAATAAGGCATTAATGAAAATCCATCTGCTCCAGGCATTTGAATATCCAAAAATATAACATCTACTAAATGTTCTTTTAAGAAAGTTATGGCTGCTGCAACATTATACACATGCCCTACCAATTCCAATTGAGGGAAAGCATTCATATGATTTTTAATCACATAATGTGCATTTTTTTCATCATCTACGATTAAGCAGCGTTTCATATGATAAAGGTATATTCTAAATTAATTAAGTACAAGTTTTGACTTTTTTTTGCTCTTCTTTTTACGCAGGCGATTGATCCATAAAATAAGTCCAGTGATCGGAAAGCTTGCAGAAATAAGGCATACTACACATGCTATAATCTTCGTTGGAATACCAGCGATAGCTCCAGTATGCACAGGTTTCATATATCGTCTAATCTGCCAGCCTGCGGGCGTATCTTGATGATAATCTACTTGCATGACTTTTCCAGTATATCGATCTACAGAAATCTGATCAAATCCATTTCTATGGTATGATACCGTGTTGGCGGCACTGATACTCGCAGGCTCATCAGCTTTCTTGACCTGCAGATTTAAAGACCAATAGGGAGCTTCGGGTAAAATCTGCTGCCCAATTTGTAACAAATTTTGATAGCTCACTTGTATCTTTTCGGGATCGCCAATTGCAGATTTCGGCTTTTCAGCTAGTCCAGGTTTAGAATTGGTCAGGGTATAAAGCGCAGAATTCGCCCATTTAAATGACCAAGGAAGGCTGGTAACCAAAAAAATAATTAAAAAAATGGTACAGTAGAATCCAAGGACTACATGTAGATCATGATTGAGTCTTTTCCATGATGCCTGCGTTTTTAGCTGAAGACGAGCTTTAAGCTGTTTTCGACTTTTTGGAAACCATAGAACAAGACCGGAAATTAAAATAATAAATACGATAAAAGTAGAAACTCCAAGGATTGACTTTCCGATATCTCCACCTAAAAGAGATTGGTGGATTTTTAACATTGTAGAAAAGAAAGTCGGCTCTGCTGGATTAATAATCGCGG
>DAIQRP010000056.1:0-8405 GCA_036786125.1 Sphingobacterium sp. | reverse complement strand
ATAAAAGCCAAACGACCTCTTTCTCTGCCTCCTTTTTTTGGCGCTTTAGAGGCTTCGACATTCTTTGCTGTTTTTTTATCTTCAGCAAGCTTTTTTCCTAAGGTTAATTCCACCGTACGTCTATGATCTGCATAGACTTTCACCGACTTCACTTCTTCCTTTGCCGCGATTTGGGATTGAGCTAATACCACCAGACTATCTACTGATAAGCCTAACTGTTCTTCTTTAGGCTGCACATAATAGCGTTCAGCATACAGGGCTTCGGTGATTTCCTCTTCAAAGACTAGCAAAGCACCACTTAAACATTCTATAAAAAAGATGACCCCAGCAATTAAGCTCAGCCATAAATGTATATTTCGAATAAAAATTTTCATTTGTCAATGTAGATAGCGATTGAAGAGTAGCCTTCAAATGCCATTGGAGATAAAAAATAACGAACAACGGCCCTGATTTGGACAGTTGTTCGTTAGGTATGGTAGTATTATTTTTTCTGCCAGAATACTCTAAATTCTGGACTGGTTCCAACAATATTTCCTTCTGCGGAAACTGCAGGTTTATTATTATTCACTTCTGAAGCCGGATATCTAAGGCGTAAAGCATGAACTGTTCCATCTGCTGAGGCTAAAAGCGAGCCTGGTGCAGCTGGAATGCCTAACCTGCGGTAGTCGTTCCAGGCTTCAGCTCCATCAATACCATTTAAGGCTAACCACTTTTGCTCAATAATCCGAGTAAGGGCATTTGGAGCTTGATCTAACTGCACCTGCTCCTGACTAATAAAGCTTTGGAAGGCTGCAGCTGAAAGACCTAGGTAATCAAAAGAGGAGCGTATAGCATTTTCGTAATACTGCTTTACAGAACCTGCAGTAAGCCAACCTCTTTGGGCTGCCTCAGCTTGCAGGAAGTAACTTTCTGCAGCAGAAAATAAAACAGAGGACTGTGTGGCTGACTTTAAAAGTCCTGCAGGCTGATTACTATTTTCAGAAGGCCCTTTTAGTGCTGAAGTTACCGCATAATTCTGACTGATATCATTAGTCGGTTGTCCAAATACAACTCCTTTATAATCCCCATCTACAGCTGTATAATTCTGAGCTAAACGAGGGTCATTCACTTTTTTATAAGCTTCAATTAAAAACCGTGTCGGGCGGTAACCGCGATATGCATTGACTTCATTATTATTCGTCGTGCGGTAGAAAGCATTCCAAAATCCATTAATCTGATTTGCATTCGTGGAGTATCCCGGATTCACCAAAGCATTGATTTGCAAAAATCCCGAACCTTCTTGTTGAATCAGCTGCATTTGCTCTTGGATATAACTACTCGAAGCTACTTCCGATTGATGGATTAAAGCGCGAAGTTTTAACGTATTTCCGAGCTGTATCCAGGATTTTGTATTTCCATTAAAGAGGATATCATCCGATTTAGGGAATTTGGAACCCACAGGTGCATTTTTCAGTAAATTAATACCTTCCGTAATTAATTGAGTCGCCTGCTGGTAGACAAATTCCCCCTTATCGTATTTAGGTTGCGTATTATTCGGATTGGAAGCTTCCGTAAATGGAACATTATTATAATGGTCCACTAAACGATAGAAATACCAACCGCGCATTATTTTTGCCATTCCGGCATAGGCTGGATTTCTATTTTCCTCCGCATCTTCTATTAATTTAATATTATAAATATTTGTATATGCCTGCTCCCAGACCTGTGTTGCGAACTCATCACTGATACTGTAGTTTATAATCATATCCAAGTAAGAGTTCGTACCGCCTCCGCCTCCGATAGTTACATCATTTGCTTTTCCCCAATATCCACCAAAAAAGGAGCCTAACTCATTTAAAGTAATGGTTTCATAATTGGTTAACTTTAAAATTGCCGGAGGTAATAGAAATTCCGCATCCGAAGTGACTGCTTTATTCGGGTTGTCATTAATATCTAAATTACAAGCTGTCATCATCGTACCGAAAAGGCCTAGTACAGCGATGCTCTTACCGATTTGAGCTATATTTTTCATATCTAATTTTTAAAAAGTCAGATTTACATTAAAACCATAAGTTCGTGCTGCAGGAACAGTTCTCCATCCAGAGAAGCCAATATTCGAGAGGTAGATAAATTCAGAGTCTCCAAAAATATTTCCTTTCGAACGGAGGTTGACTAGATTTCTACCTATTAAAGCAACAGATCCCCCTTTTACATAAGGTAATTTTGCCAAGACCGTTTCAGGCATCGTAAACCGTAGAGAAACTTCTCTTAATTTAATATATCTAGCGTCGAAAGAATTTGGCGCCAAAAAGGAACGTTGAGCACCTAACCACCAGTTTTGGTCTCCAGGACTATATACTGATGTATTCGGTTC
This sequence comes from Sphingobacterium sp., assembly GCA_036786125.1. Classification (GTDB taxonomy): domain Bacteria; phylum Bacteroidota; class Bacteroidia; order Sphingobacteriales; family Sphingobacteriaceae; genus Sphingobacterium. Next base: position 6,052 of record DAIQRP010000056.1, on the reverse strand, counting down.
AAATACGCCAGGGGAAGTTTCAATAACTGAATTCGGGATAATAAATGGTTCTCGACCATTTTCTGCAGTACGTGGAAGTAAGCCATTATTTAACGTACTCTCTGCCGCTGCCGTATGGAATCTACTTCCCCAACGGGCATCCACCTGTGCATTTAGCTCGACAGATTTATAACGTAAACGGAAATTTGAACCTAACATATGAACGGGTTGAGAGGTTCCTACATTCGTATCTGTAGCCGCTTGTTTTACATTTCCTTTTCCATCGACGATGATACGACCTTGAGGATCGCGAGCATAGTCAGATAATAAGAAAGTAGGGAAGCGTTGTCCTACGACAAAGTAATTATTTTTAAACAATTCTCTTTGCGTTGCTCCATACAGATCTACAGCCTGATTATCATTATGCGTATAGTTCGCTCCTACAGAAAATGTCCATGTTGGATTGTCAATAATATCTGCATTTAATGCAAACTCCCAAGATTTACTTTTCATCCTCGCAGCATTTTGCATAGCAGATCCAAAGCCTGTAACATAAGAAGTATTAATTTCCAAGGCCTGATCTCTAGCATCAGCATAGGCATATGTTCCTTCAAATCGTAATCTATTGCGTAAGAAACTCAGCTGCATCCCCATTTCAAAGGAGTATACAAATTCAGGTTTTAAATTATAATTGGCATTTGTACCTCCAATTTCAAAGCCACTTAAATTACCATATGGAAATCCTAAGCCAGTGCTCGCCATATAGGTATTGACCAATTGATAAGGCGCTACAGTAACATTTCCGGTTTTACTTCCTGAGGCATATAACTTACCGTAAGAAAGGATCGGATTATCTTTTAAAGCAGGAATAGCTTCAGAAAATACAAACGACACATTTCCTCCAGGATAAAAGAATGTTCTATTGTCAGGATTTAATAAGGACACCGACTCATTACGGCCATTAAATGTCGCAAAAAGGTAGTTCTGATATCCTATAGTAAGCTCTCCAAAGAAAGAATAACGTCTACTATGTGTTTGATATGTCCCTCCAGTCAGGTTACCTGTGCGGTTGTCTTGGTTAAATGTTCCAGGTATTAATACCGAATTCGAGCCGATTTGCACCGAATTTGCGGTCTGATCCTGGTAGTTATGACCTAATAAAGCATGGATGGAGAAGTCCTCCAGTTTTTTATCAAATTGTAAGATTAAGTCGGAGTTCCACTGCAAATTAGAAAGTGTTCTATCTAATACTGAACCTGCCGCATTACTCGGTCTGGGATATGCTTTTCCATCCGCTCCTAAAACAGAAGCATATTTGATAGGGGCATTTTCATTACGCAATCCATTGTGCACATTCGTAGCACCAATCCGATAGATAACCTTAAAGTAATCTGTGAATGTATAATTTAAATTAATATTTCCATTTAGATTATCCTGTTTACTAATTCGACGTTGATTATCTATTCCCCAATATGGATTAATAGAAGTATTTGAAAAATAGTAATCTGGACTAGCTTTAGGATCATTCTTCCAATCTTTTAGTGCAGTAATTGGAATATATAAAGGTAGGCTTCGGACATTATTCCAAGGTTCAGAAGTGGTGGTATTATTAACTGTACGCACATATGAAACAGCATATCCAACATCCAATTTATCAAAATTACGGGTACCATTAAACCGAAGACTAGTCTTATCACTTTTATCTTTAGGTATTATCCCTTTCGTGCGTGCATACTGTCCAGAAAGATAAAAGGTCGATTTGCTATCTCCTCCAGAAAATGAAAGTCCATTTTGTTCTGTAGATCCGATGTCAAAGAAGTCTTTTTTCTGATTTTTAACTGGAGAATAAGGAAGTTGCCATTGTGTGCCGTCTGGAAGTACAGGACCTACAGAAACTAAACTTCCATCATATTTAGGTCCCCAAGAACGAATTTCATACGGTTGAAATACCCCATTAAATCCAGCGCCAAATTCCTCTTGGAATTCCGGTAACCAAGCGACCTGATCGAAAGTCGTACTATTGGTATAGTCAATCTTTCCTTTGCCGCGTTGTCCTTTTTTCGTCGTCACCAAAATCACTCCATTCACTCCCTGAGAGCCATAAATAGCAGCGGCATTAGCGCCCTTTAATACGGAGATTTCCTCGATATCATTTGGATTTATCGCCGAGAAGGCAGAAGTATTTCGAGTGGAATTTCCGAGCTGAGGATTTAAGCCTTCAACTGTAGGCATAGGCACCCCATCAACTACAAATAACGGTTCATTAGCTCCGTCCGCAATATTACGTGCTCCGCGTAGGGTCACACGAACTTGGGGATCTACTCCGGAGTCAAACATATTAATTTGCAGTCCGGCTACTTTACCTTGTAAGCCTGTTAAAGGATTTACTACGGATGCTTGATTCAAGGTACTTCCACTAACCGAGGCTGTGGATACACCAATTTCTCGAGCCGCGCGCTTAATTCCAAAAGCTCCGGTAACCTGAACTTCCGCTAAAGTCGTAGCTGCAGGCTCTAATGCTATATCATAGTTAGCCTCACGTTTAACTATTATTTCATTATTTTGGTAGCCTATAGACTGTAATTGAATGATATCTCCTTGCTGAGCGTCAATCCTAAAACGGCCACGATCGTCGGACATCGTCACCAGCTTACTTCCTTTAATTTTTACTGTAACCCCCGATAGAGGCTTTCCGGTATGCGGATCTAATACAGTACCTGTGACATTTCTATGTTGCGCCAAGATGACTAAACTTTGAAATGAAAACGCTACGGAAAGAAAAAAACGTAAACTTCTATTCATCGTATTTAGATTAATTTTATGTCGCAAAAGTAGCTTATTTAGAATTAGTCTTTATATTGTTAATAAGTGTTAAATGACGAATTGAATTCATCAAAACCCCTTGATTCTTTGGACTTTTATTATTAAGACCAACTATAATAAATAAAAAAAGAGCTCAGTTAGACTGAGCTCTTTTAAAACATCCGAAGATGCATAGAGAGATTTGATAAAGAATCTATTTCTTTTTAATCAATATCCATCCTTTGTATGTTTGCTGCTTATTGTTTTTATAGCCGCTAATTAGGTAATAATAGGTACCCTCATTTAATGAGCTTCCATTCCACTCATTTTTATACTGATCATTGCGATAGACTTCATTACCCCATCTATTGACAATGGTTACCGATACGCGGTCAAATCCTTCTATACCTATAATTTCAAAATTATCATTATACCCATCTCCATTTGGAGTAATTACATTAGGAATAAATAATTCATTTGCTACTATATCAATGGTCACGGTAGCAGGGTTACTCCAAAATCCTAATTCATCTTTCACCCGATATACAAACTCATCTGTTCCGACATAACCATGATCTGGAATATACGTCACAGTACCATCTGCATGTACTTCAAGACGACCGTGTTTAGGCTGACTAATAATCTCTATGGAAGCCGGAACTAATGGACTATGTGTCTGTCCTGGACGGTCATTATCCAAAATAGCTATATCAATTGTTGTATTCGCTTTAATTTCCACATGATCATCTGCAGCAATTGGAGGAGCAACAATTGGTTTCGGAACGATGGTCATCATATTATTATTCTCTATTGGATCCAGCTCATTTCCTTTCACTGTTGCCGTATTGGAATAATCCCCTGTTTCGAGTACTTGGACTGTAATTTCCATTTTCTCTTGAGTTCCAGAAATCATAGGACCAATATTCCATAATCCAGTTTCTAATTCATACTGACCGGTAGTAGTGGAAACGGAGACAAACTTATATCCCGATTTTAATAATTCCGTGACTTTAACTTCAGAAGCATCACTAGGACCATGATTGCTTACTACTAGCGTAAATGTAGTTTCTAATCCAATAATAGGCGTCTGATTGGCTATGCTCTTCATTATAGTTAAATCTGCTATTCGGTGAACTTCTGAAGAAGTTTGGTCTGAATTATTTTCCAAATTAGGATCCGTTACACCTTCAGGTACCCTTACAGATACTTGATTCGTTATTTGACTATAGGCCAATGTACCTGATTTCACTTTTCCTTGTACAGTTAAATAAACTGTTTCTCCTTGTTTAAGATTATGATACAATTGGAAGCTTTGACGAGCTGCATCATATATTCCATCTGTAGAACTAAATTTAGCTTGTTCTAATTCGGCAGGTAAAGTTTCTACCAAACCTATGAATTCGTTCGCTAATAAGGAGCTCGTGCCATGGTTTGTGATACCTATCGTATAAGTAATATCTTCTCCGGCGATTACTATTTTCTTATCAGCAAGCTTATGAACTGATAAATCGACTAAGCGTAATACCTCTGTAGAAACAGTAGCCTTATTATTTGTCGGATTAGGATCGATGACTCCGGCAGGTGTATTGACATATACCTGATTAATTAAGCTTGTCTCGGCATAGTCTGCGTTAACCTGCGCTTTTACTTTTAACAGAATTTGAGCATTTTCAGCGAAATCAGAAGTTAATAAGAAGGCTGATTGTTTCTCCTCATAAATTCCTCCTACGGCCTCAAAACGAATATTAGAAAGTCCTTTAGGTAAGATATCCACTATTTCCAGCGTCTCTCCAGCCACCAAAGTACTGATTCCATGGTTGGTTACAGTGATGGTATATTCAATATCATCCCCCGCAATAACCTGAGATTTATTCACCTCTTTCTGTACGGAAAGATCAACCTGACGCTCTACCTTAGTGATCACTTGGTCTTCATTATTCGACGGATCAGCATCCAGAACTCCTACCGGAGTTTCCACTCGTACAATATTTTGTAAAGACTGCCCTTGGAAGTTTAATTCTACGGTTCCAGATACTTTTAATTCTACAGTAGCATTCGCAGGCATATCTGTATCTAAGGTAAAAGTATGATTGATCTCATCATAAGTTCCTCCTAAGGCTTCGTACTTTATTTGGGAAAGTCCAGCAGGAAGAGTTTCAAATAAACCGATCTGCTCATTTTTCAATAATGTTCCTAAACCATGATTATGAATCGTAATCGTATAAGTCAACTCCTCACCTGCTATAATAGTAGATTTATTAGCGACTTTTTTCACAGAAAGATCTGATATACGAATGACTTCTGTCGTCTCCGTATCTGTATTATTATCCGGATTAGTATCTATAATTCCTAGAGGAACATCTATAGAAACCCGATTAGAAATTGTGTTTTCAGAATACGCTGCATTCACTTTTCCTAAGACATGTAATATGGCAGTCCCTTGTGCTGGAAGATCAGCATTTAACGTAAAGCTATTTGTAGAAGCATTATAAGTTCCTCCAACAGCTTCATAGCGAATATCCATTAACCCTAAAGGAAGTTCTTCAATAACTGAAATTACTTCATTTCTAACCAATGAACTTACTCCATGATTAGTAATTGTTATGGTATATGCTAGCTGCTCTCCAGCTTTAACTGTAGGCTGATCGGCCTTTTTCACTACCGATAGATCCATATGGCGTTCTACTGCAGTTATCTCTGTATCGGAATTATTATTCGGATTCGGATCGATCACTCCTTCAGGAGTCGCTACTTCTACAGTATTCATTAATGTAGATTCCGTGTAATTTGATTGCACTACAGCTTGGATCTTTAATGCTACGGATGCTCCTGCAACTAAATCCTGTGTTAAGATAAATTTATTCTCACTCGGTATATATTCTCCTCCCTGACTCGTATAGGTGATATTAGTTAATCCGCCTGGAAGGACTTCTTTCAGCCCGATAACTTCATTTTTAACTAAGGTACTTATTCCTTGATTGCTGATTGTAATGGTATATTCCAATTCTTCTCCAGCGACAACTATAGCCTTATCTGCAACTTTCTCTACTGATAAGTCTACCTCACGCAGAACTGCAGTAGTTGTATTGTCGCTATTATTCTCTAAATTCGGATCGATCACACCTGTAGGTGTACCAATAGAAACGGTATTATTTAGAGTAGAAAGCGTATAATCTGCTTCTACCAGAGCTTTAATTATTAATTGAACTGAGTCCCCTTTTCTGAAGTCGGAACTAAGTGTAAATCGATTTTCTGTATCGTTATATAAACC
>DAIQRP010000055.1:12399-16862 GCA_036786125.1 Sphingobacterium sp. | reverse complement strand
ACCAATGACCTACTGATTACAAGTCAGTTGCTCTACCAGCTGAGCTAAAGAGGCTGCGTTTTGTCAAACCCTTTTTGTTTTTGACTCTGCAAATATCGCAAGGATTCCCATATTATGCAAATCTTTTTATGATCTTTTTTATCGATTGTCATTAAAATATTGAAAATCAAAAACAAAAAATTAAAAGTTTTTTTTGCCCAAAAACTGAAACGGCATTTTTGACAGCTATATTTTAAAATAAAAGCCATTATGTCAGCCAAAACCAATCGGCATTTTGTTTGTATATTCTATAGAAACATAAAAAACGAACTATGAATTTCAATAACTTTACCATTAAAGCGCAAGAAGCGATTCAAAAAGCTTCAGAAATTGCTTCTGGAAATCAACAGCAGTCTATTGAAAATGCGCATATATTAAAAGCTCTCCTATTAGTCGATGAAAATATTATTTCTCATTTACTTAAAAAATTAAATGTTAATATACCCTATCTAACTACAGAATTAGATAAGCAAATAGAGAGTTTTCCCAAAGTTTCTAATACACAAGTCTATCTGAGTAATGCCGCAAATGCGAGTTTACAAAAAGCAACAGCGATGCTAAAAGACTTTAAAGATGACTTTGTTTCTATAGAACATATCTTATTAGCCTTGTTGGAAGCTCATGACAAGACTTCCTCCCTACTGAAGGATCAGGGAGTAAATGCAAAAGATTTAAAATTGGCTATTAAAGAATTACGTGGTAGCAACCGCGTAACCGATCAGAATGCAGAAGCGACTTATAATGCACTTGGCAAATATGCCCGTAACTTAAATGAATATGCTGAATCTGGAAAACTTGATCCCGTAATTGGTCGGGATGAGGAAATCCGTCGGGTTATGCAGATCCTCTCTAGAAGAACAAAAAATAACCCGATTTTAGTCGGTGAACCTGGAGTTGGAAAAACCGCAATTGCAGAAGGAATAGCCCATCGTATTATTAAAGGAGATGCTCCAGAAAATTTAAAATCTAAAACTGTATACTCCCTAGATATGGGAGCCCTCATTGCTGGTGCTAAGTATAAAGGGGAATTTGAGGAACGCTTAAAAGCTGTAGTCAAGGAAGTTTCCGATTCTGATGGAGAAATTATTCTATTTATTGATGAAATTCATACCCTAGTTGGAGCTGGTGGCGGTGAAGGAGCCATGGATGCTGCAAATATCCTAAAACCGGCATTAGCCCGAGGGGAATTGCGTGCTATCGGTGCGACCACCTTAAATGAGTATCAGAAATATTTTGAAAAAGATAAAGCCTTAGAACGTAGATTCCAAAAGGTTATGGTCGAAGAGCCCGATACAGCTGATGCCATATCTATTCTGCGAGGAATAAAAGAAAAATATGAAACCCATCATAAGGTGCGCATTTTAGATGAAGCAATTATTTCATCTGTGGAATTATCGCAACGTTATATTACCGACCGTTTTCTTCCAGATAAAGCCATCGACTTAATTGATGAGGCAGCAGCAAAACTACGCTTGGAAATGGATTCTGTACCGGAAGCTGTAGATGAGTTGGAAAGAAGGATTATGCAGCTTGAAATCGAGCGTGAAGCCATTAAAAGAGAAAATGACGACCGTAAGGTGCAGGAACTTTCAGAGACCATCGCCAATCTTTCCAATGAAAGAAATTCATTACGGGCAGCTTGGCAATCTGAGAAAGGACTGGTCGATCAGATCAACCAATTAGCAGAAGATATTGAGAATTTTAAAATTGAAGCGGATCAGGCTGAACGTGCTGGAGATTATGGAAAGGTTGCTGAAATCAGATATGGCCGTATTAAAGATGCTCAAGATCAGGTGGAAAAACTCAAATCTGAACTATCCGAAAAGCAAGATAACCACCGCATGTTAAAAGAGGAAGTGACTGCAGAAGATATTGCTGGAGTGGTTTCCCGATGGACAGGAATTCCTATAACGCGTATGATTCAGTCTGAACGCGAGAAATTATTAAGTCTGGAAACTGAATTACATAAACGTGTAGCTGGACAGGATGAAGCTATAGAAGCAATATCCGATGCTATACGCCGCTCTAGAGCTGGACTTTCTGATCAAAAGCGACCTATAGGTTCATTTATATTTCTGGGTACCACTGGGGTCGGTAAGACAGAATTGGCGAAAGCTTTAGCGGAATTCCTTTTTAATGATGAACAGTCGATGATCCGTATTGATATGTCGGAATATCAAGAACGCCATGCCGTGTCTCGTCTGATTGGAGCGCCTCCGGGCTATGTCGGTTATGAAGAAGGTGGACAATTGACTGAAGCCGTACGCAGACGTCCTTATTCTGTAGTCCTATTGGATGAGATCGAAAAAGCACATCCGGATGTTTTTAATATATTATTACAGGTTCTTGATGATGGACATCTCACCGATAATAAAGGTCGTGTAGTCAATTTTAAAAATACTATTATTATTATGACCTCGAATACCGGATCTCATTTAATACAGGAAAACTTCTCCCATCTAAGTGATACAAATCGGGAGGAAGTCATTGCTAAAACTAGAAGTGAGGTATTTGAACTGCTACAGAAATCCATACGTCCAGAGTTTTTAAATCGTATAGATGAGGTTATTATGTTCACTCCATTGAGTCGGAATGAAATTGGAGATATTGTCCATATGCAATTCCAACATGTGGTCAAACAATTGGAGGAAATGGATATAAAATTATCCGTGACTGAAGAAGCTTTAGATTGGTTAGCTCAATTGGGATACGATCCGATTTATGGAGCAAGACCATTGAAAAGAGTCATTCAAAAACGGATTTTAAATGAATTATCTAAAGAAATCCTCGCTGGCAAAATATCCAAAGATGCGCAGATAAAATTAGATGTCTTCGATGGAAAATTTGTTTTTCTAAATCAGGCTTAATTTCAATTAGACAGAAAAGGTCACTTTAACATGAAGTGACCTTTTTTTGTTACTTTTGCGCGTAAATATTTTCCTATGACTGCTCTTCCATCCTATTCCCTGCCTAAAAGTACCCTTTGGCTGATGACTATTGCCACTGGACTTATTGTCGCTAATAATTACTATAATCAACCTCTGCTCGCACTTATTGCTGCAGATTTTGATGTCAAAGAAGCAGCGGTATCCAAAATTCCCATGTTCACACAGATTGGCTATGCCTTTGGACTTCTATTTATTATTCCACTGGCCGATATGTTAGAACGGAAGCGGATTATTATGATTGATTTTATATTTATTATAGGCTCCTTGCTGGGTATGGCCTTTGCGCCGAACTTAAGCTGGGTCCTTCCTCTTAGCTTTTTAATTGGATTTAGTTCCGTGATTCCGCAGATGTTTGTACCGATGGCCGCGGAATTATCAAAACCTGAAGACCGCAGTTCGGCCATAGGTTTAGTCATGTCAGGACTTCTGATAGGAATTTTACTCTCCCGAGTATTCTCCGGATTTATAGGAGCATATTTGGGCTGGCGTGAAATGTATCTTATTGCCGCGGGCATTATGCTGATCTTATGGGGATTAATAGCCTTGAAATTACCTCAGGTAAGCCCTAATTTCAAAGGGAATTATATGGCTCTTATGCAATCTGTATGGAATTTCGCTAAATCACAACCTGTCTTACAGTTAGCTTCTTTTCGGGGAGCCATGGGTTTTGCCTCCTTCTCCGCATTTTGGACGACCCTGGTCTTTCATCTGGAGGGTGCCCCCTTTTTCGATGGCCCCGCTATAGCTGGTTCTTTTGGTATTGTAGGGGCTGTAGGTGCGCTGGCAGCAGCATTTGTCGGGAAGTTATCCGTTAAGATGAGTTCCTTTAGAATCGTCAGCTATGCCCTCTTTTGTATGTTGATCAGCTGGCTTATATTTTATGGTTTTGGCTATACCTATATGGGCTTAATAATTGGGATTATTTTTATCGATTTGGGCTTACAGTCTATGCATATTATGAACCAATCTAATTTCTACGCGTTAAATTTAGGGGCGAATAATCGCTTGAATACAGTCTATATGGTCAGCTATTTTATCGGGGGCTCTTTAGGAACATTTTTAGGCGCTTGGGCTTGGCAATATGCGCAGTGGAATGGCGTTTTTTATGTAGGGACAATATTTGCGAGTTTAGCAATGATAGCCCATTTATTATTGGCAAAAAAAATTATTAAAAATTAGATATGAAGTTTGGACAATTGGAAAATAGTCATCTGGTGGACTTTTCTTTTAAGGACAGCCCTCCTGAAACAATACAGCTCCTCCAAAAAAATAAACATCCTAATCCCTTATCCATAACGGTAGGGCTTCCTAAATTTAATAAGAAGGATTTAAAAGAAATATATCCTCCTAAAGTTAGCGATGATCTCGCTTATTACTCGAGTCGATATAAGAGCATCGAATTTAATGCGACCTTTTATAAAACTCCGAGTAAAGAACAGGTTTTTAAATGGACAGAAAAAACACCCGATTCATTTA
>DAIQRP010000055.1:9653-12389 GCA_036786125.1 Sphingobacterium sp. | reverse complement strand
CAAAAATACCACAGAGTATTAGTCACTATAGCAGGCTTTTAAATACGAAGGAAAAAGTGTTAGCCTATTGCGATGCGATAGCACTTTTTGAAGACAAATTGGGGCTCTCTTTTCTGCAAATGCATGATAATTATAAGTTAAAAGATTTAGATCGGTTGCTGCAATTTATAGCGGATTATCCAATAGGTTATCCTTTAGCCATAGAGTTGCGTAATGAATCATGGTTTGAAAATCCGAGTCTTGTCCAACCCTTGTATGAGGCCATGCAGCAAAAGGCCATCTCTACCGTGCTGATTGATACTCCGGGAAGAAGAGATGTGCTGCATATGCGGTTGACGAGTCCAATTGCATTTATCCGTTTTGTCAGTGCTCAAGATGAACAGATAGACAAGAGCAGGTTAGATCAATGGATCACGCGTTTACAATATTGGGAAAGCCTAGGTTTAGAGCAAGCTCATATATTTATCCATCAGCCCTATGGAACTGGCATTCCAGTACTTTCAGATTATCTCATCTCGCGGGTTAAAGCTTGCTTTCCGCATGCATATTAAAAAAGACAGCTTCTAGCTGTCTTTTTTTAATCCTCTTCTTCTAATTCCTCGAATTTAGCATAATCTTGTTCTGCCCCTTTAAGATCCCCTAAACGTTCTTTAATACCTGCACGATACTGGTATAAATCTGAATAATATGGATTTAAAGCTATTGCAGCCGAATAATCAGAAAGTGCTCCATGCCAATCTTCCATACGCTCTTTAATATCAGCTCGTAGGGTTAATGGGTAGAAATCGTCTTTCACCAAGTCGACCAATATATTATAATCATATAATGCGGCAGGGAGTCGATCCAATCGCTCATAAAGGGATGCACGCTCTTCATAGATGACAGATAAGCTCGGGTTCAGCTGTATAGCCTGTTCATAATCATAAAAAGCCAGATCTATAGCACCTAGGGATTCATACAATTTAGCCCTAAAAATATAGGCATTAATATAAGTGGCATCTAAGGTTATAGCGGCATTAAAATCTGCTAAAGCCTCTGCATATTGAATCAGTTTAGTATAAACTGCTCCTCGGAACACATATATTGCAGCCTGAGCTTCTATATCCAAGGCTTGGCTGTACAGCTGAATAGCTTTTAAATAATCGAAACCATGTACATATTCTAAAGCCAATTTCTGGTATAAATCTGCAGATGCTCCTTCTGCTTGAATACGCAATAATAATTCTTTAATCTGCGTATTTTCAGCTTCTATCTCCGAAAGGAACGGTTTATTTTCCAACCACTCGATTAAGCTATGATAATGAAAATCGAACTTTTTGGCTACTTGATAATCGTAGAAAGCTCCCTCATCATCTTCTAGAGTAGTATTTATAATCCATCGACAGGCATAAAAAAAAGCGATATCAGGAAATTGACTGATGGCCTGATTATAAACCTCCAAAGCAGCCTTAAAATCATGGGAAAGATAGTAGCTCAGCCCCAATTGAGCTAATTCAACGGCATTTGACTGCAATTCTGTATCTGTTTCTGCTTCTCTTTGAGCGGCTATAAGTTCTGGAATTGGAAAACTTCCATCATTGGCTAATTCCAAACGCGTATCTAAAAATCCTTCTATCTGTATCTGAGCGCGATCTTTCATTCTCTATCTTCTTTATATTATGCGTCAAAATTACAAGATTATTATGAATTAACCCGGTAACGCTTAATAATTCTTAACTGATGTGTATATCGATTGAGTTCTTTATTAAAAATTCCTGTGGCATCGATCGGATCGATTCGAATCGAAGCTGAAGCATGGATTATAAGCTGCTGATCTAACATAATTCCGACATGCGTAATTCGGCCCTCCTGATTATCAAAATAGGCCAAATCTCCAGCTTGAGCTTCAGTGATAAAATTAACCGTTTCCCCAAGTTCTGCCTGCTGATAAGCATCCCTTGGCAATACATAATTAAAATGCCGATATATTAATTGGGAAAATCCGGAACAATCTATCCCATAAGAACTTCGTCCCCCCCAAAGATAGGGTACCTGATGATATAATTGGGCAATTTCCTGAATCTCATGAGGAAAAGCTTCGGAATTCGGCTGTATAAAATCTCCCATGACTTGATATTCCTGACTTCCGAGCTGAATAAGCCCTTGATGTTCTGGAATCCAGGTGCCGTGAATTAAATGGATCAGACGATCTGCATAAACCGCTTGAGCGCCCTGCGGCCCGACTAATACTTTCGGACTATTAATCCAGCTGCTATATTCCGCATAACTTAGTTGTTTAAACTGTCCTTCTTGAATCCAACCTTCATATGCATCTAAATAGCTATGTATCCTAGCCCAGCCTTCTTTCTGTTCTATAATTTCAAAACATTCCCCAAATAATAATTGAGAAACCATTTCTGAACGGTGAGCAGCTTCGGCACGTAATGGAACAAGGGATAAAATACATGCCGCATATAGATTCGTATGCATAATAAAAACAATTAGATTAGATAATACGTTATATAAATAATCTAAGTTAAACTTAATTCTTGATTTATGAATCAATCAGCAGCAAAAATTCAACGTATATTATTAGCTATCGACGATACTCCCTGTGCTGAAAAAGCACGTATTTATGCCCGAGAAATTGTTGATATATTCCAATGTTCATTAGCCTTAGTGACGGTTACCGCGCCTACTTCACCAGCAAGTTATGGAGCTGACCCGCTATTGGGGCAGCAACCCCTAATTGTTCCT
>DAIQRP010000055.1:1314-9612 GCA_036786125.1 Sphingobacterium sp. | reverse complement strand
ACAGGATGCCGCACAGAAATATTTAGAAGAAGTCGCTACAGAATTTAGCAATGCTAAAGAGGTTTTCCTGTTTAATCGAATAGGAAGAGTGAAAGATGAAATTTTAACCGTAGCCACGGAATGGTCTGCAAATTTAATAATTATGGGATCCAACGGTAAGACCGGATTTGAACATTTTATTTCAGGTTCTGTATCGGAATCTGTCATTCGAAAATCTCCTTGCCCCGTACTGGTAATTCCGTTAAATTGTGATTAACGAAAAAGTCCTTGTAATGGAGCTCTAAAACTCGCTTACAAGGACTTTTTTATTAGAAAAGGAAGCTTTATCGCTTTATCAATCGTGCGATAAACATGGTATCAGCTTGATGCTTATACCCTTCTAAGTAGGTCATTTTTTCTACCGAAAGCCCTAACTCCTGCTCCATATATTCAACAACATCTTCATTCTCTTTTTTAAATACTGAACAGGTGATATATATTAATGGAGAACCCTTTTTAACATGCTTCACCACATTGGAAACAATATTCCTCTGTAGATTAGAAAATTCATCCACTTGACCCTCCCGAAATAGACTCAATTGTTCTGGAGTACGCCCCCAGGTTCCAGAACCTGAACATGGAGCATCTAATATAACGCCATCAAATTGTTCATTACCCAATACCGATTCCGTATCTTGTAATAAATCAATGGTTCGTTTTCTATAGTTTCGAATTCCTGCTTGCGCAAATCGTTCATCTAAATTGCGGAGAATACTTAAACGTACATCCGAAACTAGAAGATTAACTTTTGGAAAATGGTCTAAGAAAAGCAAAGCCTTACCTCCAGAGGCTGCACAAGCATCCCACCAATTTTCCTGAGGACGAGCCTGCATAAAAGATATCGTCTGCTGGGAGCATAAATCCTGTACTTCATATAAGCCTTCAATAGGTTTATGTGCTTGTAAGGAGGTACCATTCTTTAAAGCTAAGGTCAGTTCATCTACTTCGCGATAATTTAAACCCTCAGCTTGAAGATAGGTTTTAACGCGCTGCGCTGCCGATTTTTTCAATCGGATAAATAAATCTGGTTGCTGAAATTGATTTATTAAATAAGCTTCTCGGTTAATTGTGGCAGATATATCATCCACAAATTGATTGACCGAATTGATATTAAAATTAAAGCTGTCCTGAAGAATCTGCACCTTCTCTTCCAAAGGAAGACCGATGCTATCCAGCAGTTCCGGTTTATAAATACTCACAACATCTGAACTTGATTCACATAAATATTCAGCAAATATCAGACGTTCTAAGCGCGCTTCTTCGGCATACGCATGACCTAAACGGAAGTAATTATAACATAACCTCGATGCATTTCGACGATCTTTGGAGCCCATTTGTTTATTTTCCTTAAAAAATTGCGCTAAATAGCGCGCAAAAGGAACTCTCAACCCTTCATATCCAGCAATTATCCTCTCGAAACTACGCACTTGAAGATGGGTACGTTTTTCACTTACTTCTATTCCCAATTTATTTTAGTTTAAACGATCCATTTGAATAGGTGATAAAACCTACCGATTTATTGACATATCCATATTCCGGATAATATTCAAAATGGAAAGAATTATGTAATCCTTTAAAATTTTTCTGTACCAGATACGGCGCATAGTCCATACCGTGATCCGCTATTAACTTCGCAAAGAACCTGCCGGCATCATATCCTTTATAAGAAAAGTCAGATGGCTCTACTGTAAATTTCTTTTTGTAATCAGCATGAAATTTACGGGCTTCTGAAGAATTTTCATCCACCAAATAAGAAGTCGTCACTGTTAACTTATAATCCTCTAAATGGCTATATCCCTCAAATGACATTTTAGACCAATTGGGATGTCCATATAATTGAATATGATAAGGATAGTCATCCATCTGCGCATCTAAGCTTGTTAATAAGGACTTTATTTGGAATCCATTTGTCGATCCACAGATTAAAATATTATTCCCTACTAAAGACATCTGATTAGATAATTCTACTAAATTATTTATAGAGATAATCTTTATATCTTTTTTAAAACCAAGAACTTCTGATTTAAAATCAGCTAAAAACTGCTTAGAATCATTATCCTCAGTCTCATAAATAATAACCACATCTCCGCTTTTGTACTGCTTCGCTACTTCTTTAGCTAAGGCTTCCATATGCGTTTGAATAGATGGTGTCAGGGAAACTAAATTCGCAATTCCAAATTCCGAAGCCTTAGAAGCGGCTAATGGGGAAACTTGAAGAATTTGTTTATTTTTCAAGCCCGAGGAAAACGCTCTAATTTCTTTAGGATAGACTGGGCCTAAAATAATCGCTGCTTCATTGACATCTGTCGATGCGGCAAGACGGGTATTTCGAGCTTGATCATCCTCTGAATCGAGTACTTTTAACTTAAATGGAATCCCTCCTTTGGCCGAAACTTCCTGCATACCGATTTCGAAACCTTGATAATAATCCAAAGCTAAAGCCGATCGTTTGACATCTTCTTCAGAAAATGCTCTTCCAGCAATACGATTCAGCTGAAAGGGCAATACCAAAGCGATATTATTATTGACATGAACTTTTTCAGTGGTATGCTTATTATCCGTATTTCCGGCATGAGGGTCTACAAGCACAGTAGGCTCCTCAGTTTTATAGTCTGAGGAGCGTAATACTTTTTGTTTGGTGGTACAGCTTGCTATACTTAAACTCAGTAGAGCAGCTATCCAAAATTTATTCCCACTCAATCGTTGCTGGTGGTTTTGAGCTAATATCATAAACTACGCGATTTATCCCTTTAACGTGATTAATGATCTCATTAGAGATTTTTGCTAATAGATCATATGGTAAATGGATCCAGTCAGCAGTCATACCATCTAATGAACCTACAGCACGTAAGCTCACCACATGTTCGTATGTACGCTCATCACCCATTACACCTACAGAACGTACAGGAAGGAAAATTGTTCCCGCTTGCCATACTTTATCATACCAACCCGACTCTTTTAAGTTACGGATAAAGATATCATCAGCCTCCTGTACAATACGTACACGCTCAGCAGTGATATCTCCTAAAATACGAATAGCTAAACCGGGTCCTGGGAAAGGGTGTCTTCCTAAGATAGCTGGATCTACATTTAAAGTTTTACCTACTCGACGAACTTCATCTTTAAATAAAGTCTTTAAAGGCTCTACCACTTTTAATTTCATATAGTCCGGAAGGCCGCCTACATTATGGTGAGATTTAATTGTCGCTGAAGGACCTTTTACAGAGATAGATTCAATAATATCGGGATAGATAGTTCCTTGACCTAACCATTTTGCTTCGATGCCTTCAGGTAATTCTTTTTGGATTTCTTTGGCAGCCTCGTCGAATACATCAATAAATGAATTACCAATGATTTTACGTTTCTGCTCGGGATCAGAGATACCTTCTAAACGACCATAAAATAAGTCTTTAGCATTGATACCTTTGATATTTAAGCCCATATTTTTGTACGAGTCCAATACTTGTTCGTATTCATTTTTACGTAACAACCCATGGTCTACGAATATACAATGTAAGTTTTTGCCAATAGCTTGGTGCAATAATACGGCAGCAACTGTGGAGTCTACACCTCCGGATAAAGCTAAGATCACATGGTCATCAGCAAGTTGAGCTTTTAAGTCTGCTACTGTAGTTTCAGCAAAAGCATCTGCAGTCCATTCTTGCGCGCATCCACAGATATTAACCACAAAGTTCTGTAATAAAATTACTCCATCTGTAGAGTGTGTTACCTCGGGGTGGAATTGGATACCGTAAGTTTGTGTTCCAGAAACATGATAAGCAGCCACACGAACTTTATCTGTACTGGCAATAATTTCAAAATTTGCAGGAACCTCTTTAATGGTATCTCCATGTGACATCCACACCTGAGACTGTGCTGGAACTCCAGCTAATAATTCATTCTCCCCATTTACAAATTGTAAATTGGCTCTTCCATATTCACGGATTTCTGAAGGTAATACTTCACCTCCGGATTGTTGTGCAATATATTGCGCTCCATAACATACACCTAATAGTGGAAAACGAGCTTCAATCGCTTTAAAATCTATTTGTGGAGCATCTTCCTGACGTACGGAATATGGACTTCCTGATAAGATAACCCCTTTTACAGTATCATCAAATTCAGGTAAGTTATTAAATGGGTGAATTTCACAATAAACATTGAGCTCTCTCACACGGCGAGCAATTAACTGTGTGTACTGAGATCCAAAATCTAGAATTATTATTTTTTCTGGCATGCCGCAAAGTTACATATAAGATGTTAAAAAAAAATTGTTATTTTCAATCTATAGCCTTTTAAAGTACAATAAATACTTAAAAATGCATCTAGAAATCGTTTTATATACATAAAAAGCTGAGCTTTTTATAAAACTGTTAATCGATGATTCCAGCTTTGACTAACTCAGCTTCCATTTCCTTTTGTAGAATGATGGCCTCTTCCCGTGCACGTTCCGCAAAATCTCTGCCTGAAGATGCATAGATAATACCGCGAGTGGAATTCACCAAAAGCCCACAATCTGCATTCATACCATATTGGCAGACCTCAGATAGCGAACCTCCCTGGGCTCCAACCCCAGGAACTAAAAGGAAATGATCGGGCGCATGTTCCCGGATTTTAATAAATCCTTCCCCACGTGTCGCCCCTACGACATACATTAAGTTCTCAATAGATCCCCAGGTATTTACTTTATCGATAACCTCCTCAAAGAGCTGTGTGCCCGATGCGTTTTGGAAATTTTGAAAATCTAGGGAACCTTGATTTGAAGTTAAGGCTAATACAATAGCCCATTTTCCATCGAATTCCAAAAATGGCGTTACCGAATCATTCCCCATATATGGAGCAATAGTTAAGGAGTCAAAACCTAATCCCGAAACCTGTTCATCAAAAAAAGCTTGGGCATACATTTTAGAAGTATTTCCAATATCACCACGTTTAGCGTCAGCAATACTAAAACAATCCTTCGGCAATGCAGCAAAAGTCTTTTGTAAGGAAATCCATCCTTTTACACCATATGACTCATAAAAAGCGATATTTGGCTTATAGGCAACACATAGATCTGAAGTAGCTTCGATAATGGCTTGATTAAAAGCAAAAATAGGATCTTCTTCTTCGAGTAAGTGTTCTGGAATTTTATTGAGGTCAGTATCTAAACCGACACATAAAAAAGAACGTTTGGTTTTAATCTGCTGGATTAATTCGGCTCTGGTCATTATTTTTTATTGATTAATTCGCTAATATACTTGGCAACTTCGGGACTCGAATAGTCCGCTATACCTTCATGCTTGAATGCGATATTCCCAGACTTATCTAAGATTACCGTGGTAGGAATAGACCCCCCTAAAAAGTAGGCAGGAATCTGTGATTCAGGAAAATAAAGAGGCATAGTTAAAGACCTACTTGACATAAATTTCGTCGCCTTTTCTAGATTAGATTCAATCTCTACGATCAGAAAAACCACTTGGTCATTTCCTTTAAAGCGTTGATATAGCGTTTCTATGGAAGGCATTTCAGCGATACAAGGAGGGCACCAAGTTGCCCAAAAATTAATAAAGACAATTTTCCCTTTTAAATCTGCTGTATGTATGGTATTTCCGTTTATATCTCTGACAGAAAAGGATGCTGTTTGCAGGCTGCTCGCGTTGTTCTGATCGATATTTTCGGCAGGAAGTTCTAATTTAGGCTTAAAAAAACCCAGTTTCATTAAGCCCTGTTGAACCCAGGCACGACTTGTCGGCCATATGAACAAGATTACTAATAGAACAAGGATTATATTGCTTACCCAAGCTTTGCTCTGCTTACTCATAGCCCCTAATTAAGAGTCAAACTTCTCTAACTGTTTTAATAAAGTGGCAAAGTCTTTAGGATATTCTGCCTCAAAAGCATATTCCTTTCCGTCAATTTTGAAGTTAACTCGCTTCGAGTGTAAAGCAAAACGCTTCATAATCGGCTGCTCCTCTTCATCTTTAGACAGGGTATATCCTCTTTTTTTAATTTGTGAAAGGTATACCGGTTTTCCGCGATACATATCATCTCCTACAATGGCAGCATGTTGAGTCGCTAAGTGAATACGAATCTGGTGCATGCGACCTGTAATAGGTTTACATTCTACTAAGGTAAAACTCTTAAAATAAGTCAAGCTATTAAAGATAGTAATTGCATGCTTACCATTAGCACGGTCTATACTTACATTTTTATTACCTTGATTTAAAATCGGAAGATCCACCGTTAAGTCTTCAAATGTATGTGTCCCTTCGATAATCGCATGGTATACTTTATTCACTCTTCTTTTTTCAAATTCAATAGAAACTAAGCGGTAAGTTTCAGGATTTTTAGCAATTAATAATACTCCTGATGTCTCCTTATCCAAACGGTGACAGATCTGAGCATCGGCATGATATTTCTTAGCTAAACGTAATATATTTACTTCTCCGCCTTCACGCTCGTCTAAAGAAGCAATGAATGGGGGTTTATTAATCGCAATAAGGTTATCATCCTCGTGAATGATAAGGTCTGAAAATTTCGGAAATTTAAATAAACGCTGTTCGTTTTGTTTCATGTCGCAAAAATACGAATTTCAACAGACATCTCGAAAATGGATTCAATATTAATGCAGGCTTTATGATGGAATTATAAAAAATAAGCTAATTTTACGCGCAACTATTGAATACGAAAAATCATGTCAGTAAATAAAGAGATCAAAAGAGTTACTACAAGCAGCATCCGTGAGATGAAATTGCGTCAGGAGAAAATAGCGATGTTAACCGGTTATGATAACTCCATGGCCAAGGCCTTAGATGAAGGAGGAATAGATATTATTCTTGTAGGTGATTCAGCAGCCAATGTATTTGCGGGATACGAAACGACCTTACCTATTACTTTAGATGAAATGATCTATCATGCTGCATCTGTGGTCCGTGGAACACAGCATGCCTTAGTATTAGTGGATCTCCCTTTTGGTTCCTACCAAGGTTCCGTTCAGGAAGCTTATCAGGCGGCTGTACGTGTGATGAAGGAGTCTGGCGCGCATGCCTTAAAACTTGAAGGAGGTTTAGAAATTATCGATAATATCAAAAAAATAGTAGATGCAGGTATTCCAGTATGTGGTCATCTGGGATTAACGCCACAAGCTATTAATAAATTTGGCACCTTTGGCGTACGAGCTAAAGATGCTGCTGAAGCAGAAAAATTAAAAGCTGATGCTCTTGCTCTTCAAGAAGCGGGATGTTTCGCCCTTGTGATGGAGAAAATTCCAGCTGCCCTAGCTGCAGAAGTGACAGCATCCCTCTCTATCCCAACCATTGGAATTGGTGCAGGAAATGAATGTGATGGTCAGGTGTTAGTGGTTAATGATATGTTGGGTTTAACAAAAGGATTTAAGCCTAAATTTCTACGCCAGTATTTAAATCTATACGAGCAGATTACCGGAGCTGTATCCCAATATGTATCGGATGTAAAAGAAGGTACATTTCCTAACGAAAAAGAACAATACTAAGCCATGGGTAAACTTGTGCTATTAGCAATCGCCGCTGCTCTTTTATATTTTTTTTTACGCGCGAAGAAATCGTCTTATTCTAATGAATCAAGCTCGAAAAGAGCATATATTACTAATAGCATGAAGCTTATTGAAGCCAAGAATGCTCAAATTATACAGCTGTCTAAAAAAACGGTGAAAATAGTAGGTATCGGATTTATCCTGCTGTTAATCACTGTTTTTTTAGCCTTTAAAATTAAAATTCTTATTTTCCTTATCCCTATTTCCCTCTATCTAATGGGACATATATTTTTAATGAGTAATCATATCAAAGCCTGTAAGGATCAACAAATTTATTTTAATCCGCAGACCAATGAGATGAGTATTCATTATATTCAGGGAACAGTTTTAGCATTCAATCTCGTTCATGAGGTCCTAAAAGTCGAAAAGATTGAATCTATACAAAATTCACGCGGGGTCTTTTATGGCTATTATAGATTGACATTAAAGCAAAAACAGGTGCATATCCCTTATTTAGTAATGGATAACCTACCGGCGAATCAGTTGTTTGTAGATGCTTTACAGGCTCATTTTAAAATCAGTACTGAACGTCGCCTCTTTCCTATAATTTAATCTTTATAGCTAGAGATTTTAAAGAGCTATATGGCAGAATATTCAAGAAGGTATTTGAAATACAGGATGCGCCATACGAAAGTTTAAGGTTATAGCGCAAAAAAAGCGATCTGAATATATTCAGATCGCTTTTTTTTAGGATGGTTATATTTAGC
>DAIQRP010000055.1:336-1304 GCA_036786125.1 Sphingobacterium sp. | reverse complement strand
TCCATAACATATCCTTTAATTGAACAATATTTTTACCGGCAACGGCTGAAATAAAAATATAAGGAATATCTTTTGGAGCTTGAAGCGCCATTTCTGCCTCCAATTCCTCATCCAGCATATCTGACTTTGTAATTGCTAATAATTTAGGCTTATCGGCCAACTCTGCATTATAAGTCAGTAATTCTTTCAACAGAATTTCATATTCTTCCTTAATGGTACGTTCGGTATCTGCAGGCACCATAAATAAAAGCACTGAGTTTCGCTCAATATGTCTTAAAAACCTAAAACCCAATCCTTTACCCTCGGAAGCTCCTTCGATAATTCCGGGAATATCGGCCATCACAAACGATTTATTATCGCGATAACCTACAATCCCTAAATTAGGAACCAAGGTGGTAAATGGATAATTAGCAATTTCCGGTTTAGCCGCAGAAACCACGGATAATAATGTAGACTTTCCTGCATTTGGAAATCCAACCAGACCGACATCCGCTAACACTTTCAATTCGAGGATTACCCAACGCTCCTGACCTGGAAGTCCGGGTTGAGCAAAACGTGGAGTTTGCATGGTCGGAGACTTAAAATGCCAGTTTCCTAAACCACCTTTTCCTCCTGGAGTTAAGATATGAGTTTCACCATCTTCTGTGATTTCAAATAAGATCTCTCCAGTTTCTGCATCTTTAGCAACGGTTCCTGGAGGTACTTCTAAAATTTCATCTGCACCACTAGCCCCTGTTGACGTTGCAGAACCTCCAGACTCACCTGAAGCTGCAATAATGTGCTTACGATATTTTAAGTGCAAAAGCGTCCAAAGCTGACTATTACCTTTTAAGATAATATGTCCACCACGGCCACCGTCTCCACCATCAGGTCCACCTTTCATCGTTTTTTTGTCACGATGAAGATGTGCTGAACCAGCTCCACCTTTTCCGGATCGACAACACACTTTCACATAATCCACAAAATTT
>DAIQRP010000055.1:0-326 GCA_036786125.1 Sphingobacterium sp. | reverse complement strand
CGCCATTTCGAATTGATAAGTATTATTTTTGTATTTTATTTCTGCTTAGTACGTATCTACAATCGCTGTTAAATCAGCAAAGATTGTGTCGATATCACCAATACCATTTACTTTGGACAACTTACCTTGAGCTTCATAATAAGGCAATACATGAATTGTCTTTTGGAAGTACTCGTCAATACGTTTAACCAGTTTGTCTGCCGCATCATCTGCACGTCCAGAAATTTCTTGACGTTTAGCGATACGCTCAGTTAATTCTTTTTCATTAACATCTAAAGCAATTACTACAGAAATAGAAGTATGTATACCTTCTAAAAATGTATCTA
>DAIQRP010000054.1:13991-17074 GCA_036786125.1 Sphingobacterium sp. | reverse complement strand
ACGTGGAAAATCCTACCTCTATTTAGAAATGTTTCAAGAGGCTAAAGAAGATTTCGAAGCCTGTCTACAGATCTTTTCAAATGTGAGTGATGAAGGGTTTTTATCTTCCAGAATGGATGTGGTATTTTACTATGCACAATCTGCCTATCAGCTGCATGACTATGCAGAATTACTCCCTGCAATTGAAGAATTTATTGCAGATTATGTCCTTAATAATTATACTCGAGATGAGCAATGGAAAGAGGCCATTCTGATAAAAGCTAAAAGTCTAAAAGCTCTAGGAAAGGATAAGATGGCATTACAGACCGTCAAAGATGCGGTAGCCTATGATCCCGAATTTCAAGAAGCCAAGCAATTAGCTAAAGAATGGAAAGGCGGCTTCTTTTCTTTCTTTAAATAATAAGTTGATCTATAAAAGCATCTGAAGCTCCATTCAGATGCTTTTATAGTTTAAAGTTCCAGGTATTTCTCCGAGCTTCAGCAGTTCCATTTCTGAAATGCCAAACAATATGCATAGGAATTTGTCTTATTCTATACCAAAGAATATAAACCGATGAATAGAATAACTTCCCTTTTTACACTTTTACTTCTTACATTATCTGCTGCGATGGCCCAACATAAAACATATAAGAGCGATGAACTAATTCCTGTCGCATCCTTCGGTCAAAGTATGGTTATCGGCCTGAGTGTCACTTCCACTAATCGCCTATTTGTCTCCTTCCCGAATTATAATGGAGCAGGCAATATCGCGCTTGCCGAAGTAAAGGACGGAGCATATACCGTATATCCTGATACAAGCTGGAATCGTAAAGGTTCAGGAGAACATAGTTTTCTCCGCATTCAGGATTTATATGTCGATGCTCATAATAACCTATGGGTCTTAGATTCAAAACCTAACTCTCAGGGAACCGAGGATGGAGAGTTTAAATTAGTAAAGATAAATACAAACTCCAATACGGTAGAAAAGGTATATACATTTGATGATTTAGACCTTAAAAAATCGGCCTTAAACGATGTACGTATCGATGTAGAAAAGAATTTGGCCTACTTCTCCGATCCAGGATTGGCGGCTATAGTTATATTGGATTTAATAAGTGGTCAGACGCGCGTTGTACTTGCAAATTCCACCTATACCTCTGCAGATGATATTGTCATCCAATTTGATGGTTTAGAGATGAGAGATCGTCAAGGCCAACCCTTTTCTCATCATGTCAATAGCATAGCGCTTACCAAAGATTTTAAGTATTTCTATTTTAAGCCGATTAATAAACATCATCTCTACCGAATTGCCACACATTATTTAGCCAATAAAAGTCTGAGCGATTCTGAGCTTGCAGCTCAGGTTGAAGATATGGGAAAGGTAGGCATCACCCATGGTATGGAAGCCGATGCTCACGGAAATATCTATCTGACAAGCTCCGAAAGCTATAGCATTTCTTACCTCAGTCCAGATCGGAAACTCCATGTATTAGTTCAGGATTCCCGCTTACTATGGCCCGACTCTCTAGGCATAGGCTCCGATGGCTATCTATACTTCTCCTGTGCTCAATTACAACGATTACCAGAATATAATCAGGGTATAAATCGAACAGTCTATCCCTATGAAGTCTATCGAGTAAAAATGCCTATACCATAGGCCTTTTTACCCGATCCGTATTCTTTATCTATCGGACTTTAATATTCTCCTCTCGGAGCATTTCTTTAAACTTAGGATTTCGGATATAGCGATTGAAATCATGGCTTTCCATTCCTGTAAAATCTGTCTTCGCAAAGATGGAATAATGCTTGGTTAACTCATTATAGGTATCATCTTTATATCCTAAATCAGTAGGATTTAATTTCGTCGATAAAAACCCAAAGAATTTTTTAAGCATCTTGTCGGAACTATTTATAGTAATATGGATTTTTTTAACCTGAGGACTTAAGGTAACAAACTTCTTTTCCTGAGCTACCGTATCCATATATTGAAACTCTCCGATGCCCACTGCTGGAGCGAGCAGAATACAGGTAATCCGATTTTTATTTTCCAATAGAGGTTTCGCTCTTTGGATATCCACATTATGAATATCTTTAGCTTGCTCAGCAAACTTCTGACTGTATTCAGGATTTGATAAGGCACTTAAAACCACGGAAGCTCCACGGCTATGTGATATTAAGTACACATCTTTATCCGCCATATTATTTAGAATTCTACGTAAGCCAAATTCTCCGGCCATCTGACTGAAAGAGGCTGCAGAAAACCAATTCTTAGCCGAACGAAATGGGGAGGTTGACTTCAGACCATCCCAATAGAATCTAATAATTTCATCATTCTTCGGATCCGTAATAATATGACTGGCAATATATTCATATTGTTTAACTACGGATTCCGCATCGGCATTAAATCCATGTACCAAAATAAAAACGCGCTTTTTATTTGCTACCCGCTTCGAGAGCCTCAGCATTGTACTTCGCTCAAAAGCCATCAGTTGCTCCCCGGAATTTTTGTCCGAAGCGATTTTCATTAAGGAAAATGGTTGTTTGGCCGCTCTATTGGTAGGTGCTCCATAGGTTTTCTTCCAATTGTCCGGATAGAAATTTCCATTTTGATCTACAAAAGAATACCATAAATTGGGATTTTCATCTCGGTTTGGATTTTGGGAATAAGGTAAGTTATGTACCAATCCACAAGAGCTTAATAAAGAAACTAAAAAAAGAAAAGAAAAAAGATAGCTTTTTTTCATATAATAAGTCTAATTTTAATATAAACGCAAAAGTATTTGAAAAGTTTGGGTAAAATTATATTTCTAAACAACCCTATAAATTATGGTTTTAAATTAACTATTTATTGTTTATTAATAATGATTATCCACTATTTCTTTTCTAAGCGTTATGCCCCAAAAGAGTTGTAGCCTTTCCATCTGCGCTATAAAAATGGTGGTTTCAGAAATGGACAATTGCGCAGGTATAATCTTTCCATTCAAGCCTATTTCTAAAAAATTACCTCCTTCCCTTCCACGAACATTCTCTATATTTAAAATAAGCGTATCGATTTCATCCTTAAGCAGGATAAAAGTCCATTCCGCTGAGGAAATCCCTAAAAT
>DAIQRP010000054.1:1745-13981 GCA_036786125.1 Sphingobacterium sp. | reverse complement strand
ACCAAGTCTCTGCAGCTGGTATAGCAAAGCAGCTCGGCGTATAAAACATCTGATCTGAAGTCAGATAACTGGCTGATGTATATATCTCAAAAGCAAAGGATTCCACTTGAATATCCGAAAGTTGAAGCTGATTTAAAAAATCAGACTCATAGAACCTGGAGAGCTCGGGTTTCTTAGCGATAGACAGATAAAAAGGATTGAAAAAATCCGATACTCGGCTATCCCATGAAGCTTCTAGGGTTAAGGTACAATCCCCTTGCTCCAAACGATAATAGAGTTCCCGATCTTGGGTCTTACGCAGGCCCCTAAGCTCAAAAAAAGTATCTAAATGATCCGCTAATTTTATAAAAGCATTTGGAATATCTTCGGCAATAAAATCTATATGATAGGATAAGATCGGTCTATCCACTTGAACGACTCCTAATCTGGGATGGGTCTCCGTATAGATGGAGCTCACCTGAAGACCATTGAAAAGCTGTACCTCAGCTAGACTAAAACGCAGCGCCTGATAGTTGGGATTTGGAAAGGTTAATTCGCTTCGTTGCAAGCCTGGAAGATCTAAATCGGCATAATCCAGCCAAGGTAATATACAATTTCTGTCTTCTATATAGATGCCATCCTGCATCGAGTAACTGGCTTTCTGCGGACTTGGGTTAAGGATAAAATTGTCGACCTGATGAGCCTTAAAGAGCAGGGTTTCCGCATATTCCTGATCTGCATTTTTAATCTGTTTATAAAGCGCTAGATTAAAGTTTGGGATTTGCATCAGATACTGTTCCAGCAGGTCAAAATTGCCGGCAACCGTACATATTGAAATTTGCGCAGCATTCAAACTTCCGATCAGTATCCAGCAATTGGGGAAGCCCAAAAGGGTCTTTTCCCAGTTATAAATACTAATCCATTTTATGGTTTTTAAATCTAATTGTTGCAGCTCATCAGTATGCTGTATGACTGATAAGAGCTGATCTTCCAATAAGATATATTGACCATAAAATGGATGTTCTTTTCGTATTTGTGCTGCTTTATTTTTCTTTTTAAAAAATGACAACATAAAAAAATAGACTTATTCCGATAAGAGATTTACTATTTCAGTAAATCCTCTTTTCTTCGCATGTTCCAAAGCGCTTACCCCGTCCGCATCGGGTATGTGGCGATCTGCACCTGCTTGAAGCAAGATACTAATAATTTCTATATGTTCTTTTCCTCCGGAGCCTAATACTACGGCTTCCATCAGTGCAGTCCATCCGAGTCTATTGACATGATTAATAGGAAATCCTGCAGTAGCTGATAATAAACGAACCACCTCAATATGTCCTTTCTCCGCCGCCGGAATTAATGCAGTCCCATGGTATCTATTAAAGACGGTAAAATCTGCTTGTGGTAGAAAAAGCTGTACCAGATCCAAGTATCCCGAAGCACCTGCATATAGAAAGGGGCTATTATTAATACGATCTTGCGCATTTGGGTTCGCCTGATAGCTCATTAATAAAGAGGCCATTTCCAGATCATTTTGATAGGTAGCAATCATTAAAATCGTGCGGTTTTCAGAATCTCTAGTTTCTACGGAAATTCCCTGATCCAACAATTTTTTAACAGCCTCTATATTTTTATTTTCTACTGCACTAATAATTGATTCATTCATATTTGGTTCTTTAGCCATACAACTGACATGTAAAAATGTGGCGTTTAAAATTATATAAAAAACTAATAATCTTTTCATATGCTATGCTTTAGTATAAATGCATTTTCCATGATGATACAACGCTTTCACCTCGGACAGACGGGCTACTGCTTCAGCTGTACAGGAGGCATCTATTAAGTTAAAACTAGCATCATCGCCAACCTTAGGCCATTGTTGAGTGCCATCATCCGCTAAGGGAAGCAAACCATTGGTGGCGATTTTAAGGCAGCGAGAAAGTTCAAATTCGGCAGATTGTGAATATATTTCTGCCATTCGATTCGCTTTATCCAACATCGATCCTGTTCCAAAGGGTTGCCAATGATCGGTCACAGAATCTGTTCCAGCAACGACCTGTACCCCTTTATTTAATAAGGTAGGAATAGGCATAATCAGTCTGCCGATAGGTACTGTAGAGGCAATTCCAATTTGCGCATCCGCAAGCTGTGTCGCCATTTCATCGAGCTGCGCCCCTTCCAAGCGGCCTAAAATAAAACAATGGGAAAGGAAGGTTTTTCCTTTAAGTTGGGGATTTTCATTGACTTTATCAATTAGATATTGTACGGTTTTTAATCCAGACTCCCCCGTTTCATGTAGATGAATATCAATTCCTTTTTGATAATCTAAGGCTAGCTGAACCGTGAAATCCATTGTTTTTTCTAAATTCCCATCCAAGGAAGCGGGGTCTACCCCTCCAATAAAATCTACCCCCATCTGCGCTGCCTCTTTCATCAGGCCCTGGGAATTGGAATATAGGATACCATGTTGCGGAAAAGCTACCGTTTCCACATCAAAAATATCTTTATACTTTTCAGTCGCACGAAATAGATTGCTTAAAGACTGTAATTTTGAAGTCGGCTCTATATTGACATGGGAACGCGCAAAATGAGTCCCTTTAGAAATTAAAAGATCCATTAATTTCTGAGCTCTCTCGGTAGAATAAGGAAGCAGTTTGGGCATCAGCTCATTTTCCAGAGCAATCATATCCTTTACTGATTTCTGCCTTTTGGATCTTGCTTTCCAAGGGCCTCCATAATAGGTTTTGTCCAAATGCATATGCATATCTTTCATGGCAGGAATCATCAGATATCCTTTTCCATCGATAGCCTCCGGATCATTAGCATGAGCTAAGATTGCGCGAATCTTTCCATCTTGAATTTCTATAGTAAATAAATCCGTCTGCGTTCCGGTAATTTCATAATCATCGTATGCAAATCCTGTTTCTAGTCTAACATTTTTAATTTTTATAGATTTTCCTACTCCCATAGCCATTATATTTGAAGGAATGAAAGAGGCTAGTATTCCGGCTCCTAAGCCCGTTACTGATTGGGAAATAAACTTCTTTCTATTCATCGTGAATTATATTTTATTTAGAATAAAACAAAGATAAATGGAAAGAAGACCTTAAAAGTTATAATTTCAACCTTAATACTTGTAATTTTTATAAATAATAGATTTTCTATGCTTATTCTTATGGGCTGTAGAAACCGAGCAATAAAAAGGCGTTATTTTACTTTTTCCTTAATCGAAAGGCTTTGGGAGAGACTTGGGTATGCTTTTTAAAAAAATTGGAGAAATAGGGTAAATCCTGAAACCCCAATTGGTAGGCGATTTCTTTAATCTGCAATGGAGAGGCAATTAACAGCCGTTTCGATTCCAATAGCACACGCTGCTGTATCATTTGATTCGCATTTTTATGTAAATATTTTTGGCATAACATATTCAGATAATTAGCTGTAATTTTTAGTTGGCTCGCATAGTATCCGACCCCATGATGTTCCTGATAATGAAGATCTATCAAATCTAAATAAGCCTCTATCAGTGGATGTGAATCTTGAACCTCCTGAACGATGGGATGGTGAAATAAGAGTCTATTGATTAACTGAATAATTAATAAAGTACGTGTAAATATAATGGGTTGATCAGGTATTGATAATTTGATTTCTTCATTTAATAAGTTGAATTCACGTTGTAGCAGTTTAAATTCAGAAGCAGATAAGTTGGTCACTGGGGCATGCCCTCTTAAGAAGCGTTTAAATTGCACCAGTTCCTGAATATTTCCCATTAACTTTTCCGAACACATCAACTGGAACCCTTTAGTTTCTACTGCTATCTCCCAGAAGTGCACTTGACCGGGTCTTAATATATGCAGCTGAAAATCAGAAACCTCATAATTTTGAAAGTCAATAAGATGATTCCCAGAACTCTGCTCAATTAGAAATAATAAATAGAAATTATGTTTATGCGCTGAGGAGAAGGTAGGCTGACCTGCCAGTTCATGATCCAAAAGGCATAGATCCGTATTTTCCCTAAATTGGAAATCATCAATTTGTAATATAGGAAAGGAATCTACCGGTTTCATAGTACGAATATAATTTATAAATTTTATAAAATCACGCGCTAATTTAATTTTTTAAATAAAGTGATAATTTCCAATTTTTATATTTGAAATTTATTCTATCTTTAACTTATTAACTTCAGATAAATTCATGAAATTACATCATTCTATTTATACACTCAGCCTCTTGAGCTTAGTCCTTGGATGTACAGCTTGTTCGCAAAATAATCAAGTGAAGACAAGTCCGACAGAAGAACAAAAGCTGCAATTGGACAGCGTAGCTCAGGTAGCGGATTTTGAAGTTGTACCCCATATTAACCACCATGCTGAAGCTCCATTTTCTGTTGTAACTAAGTTAAAATCTTTTACTTTATATACTCAAGCAGACAAAGCGAGCAAGAGAATGACTATTGAAGTCAGCCCTATAAATCAATTTGGTTCACTATATGGTTTTGGTGAAGTTACAGACTTTTTTAAAGTTCATTATCAGCTGATTAATGACCCGCGGACTACGGTCTTAGCCTATGTCTCTAAAGAAGAATTTATCAAATCTTCGAAGCAGCAAATTACCGGTAATATCAATGAAATTCGGTATATGCAAATTAATGGGCAAGACGTAGATACAGCGAAGTTAAAATCACATGTGCTTTTAGAACCTATAGATGAGCAAACCTATCAGAAACTTTTAAAACAAGCTTCGAGAAATTCATTACTAGATGCAAGCCAGAAGTTAGAAAAAGATTCCAAAAATAACTACCTCCTGAAATTCAGTACCGGGGAGATTCAGGAAGTCCCTGCTAAAGAAGATGAGGAAGGCTCTGTCATTATAAGAACATACTTAGGCTATGCTCCCTCATTAAATGCACAGATATTTAAAGCCGTTACCGACCAGGAAGCGCCCATTTATGAAATCTATAATTTAGATCAGGAATATGTACAATTTTTAGTGGGCCTACCGAAATTAAGTCCGGATCAAAAAATGTTTATTGCAGGAGATAACGATCGGGAGGGATTTGCCAACTTAAATCTATCGCTGATTCGTAATAAAAAGATAGAGAATAAGTATTATATCAATTATACTAAATTCTTATTTGTCGATCCCGACCGAATAGAATGGTTAGACAATAAGACTTTAATCTGTGCGGTAGTCAATCCTAATGCCCTTTCTAGTGATCGGTCTAAAAAAGAAATTATCCCCCAGTATGTCCGTATAGTACTTCAATAAAAAAAAAGCTTCATACATCGTATGAAGCTTTTTTTTAGTGTAATAAGCCCTTTTTTAGCATAATAACCACCATAAATTAATGGAATATAACTTACCTTTTTTGAAAATAAAATAGAAGGAGCTCTCCATTTGTTGATCCGTCATTAGGCTATAGATCAGTTCATCTCCAGAATTGGAAGCTGTCATTTTTGGAAATAACTTTTTAAATTCCTCTTCGGTAGTCTGTTCTGTAATACGAATATGATATTCTGGAATTTCAAATATAATGTGCTTATTGGCCTGTTGAAAGATGACTTTATTACCATCAGAGATAAATTCTAAGCCCTGTGTAAAAAAGGTTTTAACGTCATATTCTTTCGCAAAAGTTCCTACCTCATTATCATATGGCCCATAATTTTTCTCCAGATATTCAAAATCTTCCGTAAAAAATGGATCTCCACATTCCCAAGGATATACTATGCTGGAGTCTAAAGCTGGATATTGCTGATCAAAATCTTTTTGACTTATCTTATAACTATGTCCATTAATTAATATTTTAGAATAATCTATCTGCTCCGATGGATAGGCTGTCGTATTATAGGCTTGTTGTTCTACTGTATCCTGCACAGGAACTTCCTGCACTTTTTGATTTTGATCTGAAGACTGGCAAGACGACATAAGCGTAAGCCATACAGAAAATAAGAATAATGGTTGTTTCATAAAAGAAATAAATAATACTCTAAACTATATAAAGTTTCTT
Organism: Sphingobacterium sp.; assembly: GCA_036786125.1. GTDB lineage: Bacteria > Bacteroidota > Bacteroidia > Sphingobacteriales > Sphingobacteriaceae > Sphingobacterium. The sequence continues at coordinate 8,001 of DAIQRP010000054.1, read as the reverse complement.
AAATGAGCAAGATAATTATATTAAACCTTTATCTCGAAAGCTATAATAAGCTTGGTCGGTAAAGATAATATGGTCATTGACAGAGATATCCATATACTGCGCAGCTTGCACCACTTTACGAGTCAGCTTGAGGTCCATTTCAGAGGCTTTAATCGTTCCAGAAGGATGATTATGCATTAATATTAACGCATGTGCATGGCAGGCTATGCCATACTTTAAAATGCTGCGAATATCTACCGGAGTAAAGTCATTTCCCCCTTTTCCAATAAGTTTAAAATCAATAATTTTACAGGCTGTATTTAAATAGACGACCCAGAACTCCTCTTCTTCTAAATCTTTAAATTGGTATTTAAAATATTCATACACGCGTTTAGAAGAATTTAAAATGGGGCGATCTTTAAAAGGTAACTCTTTCTTTCGACGTCCTAACTCCAAAGCAGCAATAATTGTATAGGCCTTAGCCGGCCCTACGCCTTTAAAATTACATAAGTCAGTATCTGACAATTTGGAAAGCTGATTGAGGTCGTAATGGACTGACTTTAAGATACGCAGACTTAGAGAAACTGCAGATTCCATGGCTGAGCCTGAGCGAATTAATATCGCGAGTAATTCCGCATCTGTCAATGCTCTTCTCCCCTGCAGTTTTAATTTTTCTCGAGGTCTATCTTGGATGGACCAGTCACGAATAATTAATTTCTCCATCATATCTCCTTTCCATCTATTTTGATATTAATATACTAAAATTAAAACACACAAGTCCTGCTATATCAGACGATTAAAGGAAACAACAATGTTCTTAAAGCTTATTTTACAGCGATAATCTCCTTTTATAACAATCTAAACATATATGACAAATTCCTTTCCTTTTCGCTATGAAAGTTTATCTTTGTAACATAATTAAGAGGATTGTAAAAATGAGTAAAGCGATTATCAAAACAGAAAAGGGAGATATGACTGTGCAGTTCTACACAGCCGATGCTCCTAACACAGTTGCTAACTTTATTAAATTAGCAAAATCGGGTTACTATGATGGATTGACATTCCATCGTGTAATTAATGACTTTGTCATTCAAGGAGGTTGCCCTAACACACGTGAGGGAGCTACAGGAATGCCAGGTACAGGTGGCCCGGGTTACAAAATTGACTGTGAATTAACAGGTGAAAACCAATACCACGATAGAGGTGTATTATCTATGGCACATGCTGGACGTAATACAGGTGGTTCCCAGTTCTTTGTATGTCACAGCCGTACGAATACTGCTCATTTAGATAGAAATCATACTTGTTTCGGTAAGGTGATTGAAAATGTTGATGTAGTAGACGATATCCGCCAAGGCGACAGAATTTTAACTATTGAAGTTATTGAAGACTAATCTTCAATACAAAACGCGAAGATATGAACTTAAGAGCCCTTGTATCGGTTACTGGTAAACCGGGTTTGTTTAAGTTAGTTGGTCAGAATAAAACTGGTTTTATTTTGGAGACGCTTGACAAACAAAAAATCAAATCAGTAGTGAATTTATCCACTACAAAATTAGCGACTTTAGAAGATATTACTATTTATGGTCAAGAGGAAGAAATTAAGTTAATCGATGTTTTAGAAGCGATTAAAGCTAAAGGTGAAGCAATAGATCCGAAGGCAGATGGTAAAGCTTTACGAACATTCTTTAACGAAGTAGCACCGAATCATGATGATTCACGTGTATATTCTTCTGATATTAAAAAGATCATTTCTTGGTATAATATTATAAAAGAATTGCCACTCTTCGAAGAAGAGGCGCCTGCTCCCTTAGTATAGGCTAGCATGCAAAAAACCTGAGTAACGCACTACTCAGGTTTTTTTTGTTTTTTATTTTTGGTTAAAGAAAATAAGACATATCTTAGGTTATATTTATTTAACTTAAAATATATGGATATTAACCCAGAAAATTCTAATAAAGCAGGACTTCAACTTGGATATGAAGGAGTTCAATACTTGCTAAACATCAGTAAATGGTCTAGATTTATTGCGATTATAGGTTTTATTATGGTCGGTTTTACGGTGATAATCGGACTTGGTCTATTTGCCTTCGCGAGCACAATTTCAGCCTTTGCCCTAAAAAATGGTCCGGAAGGATCTTCTCCATTTTTAGGCTTCTTAGCTGGAGGATTTATGAGCGTGAGCTACCTACTTGTCGCCCTCTTTTACTTTATACCTTTAAATTATTTATATAAATTCTCAACGCAGATGAAAGTCGCTATTGAAACCTTAGATAGCAACCTACTTACACAGTCCTTTAAAAATTTAAAATCACATTATAAATTTATAGGGATTATCACGTTAATTATTGTGAGTTTATATGGACTTGCCTTCTTAACTATTGTACTTAGTGGCGCCACAGCTTTATTAACTCGTTAATATCAAAAAAGGCTTTTCCAAATGGAAAAGCCTTTTTTGATAGTTGATTATATTTGGGTTTATTCCTCCGCCATACGGATCGACGGCTGTTCTTTTTTATGCATAAACATAAAATCGTAGATATCCTGCTGATGGAATAAGCGCTCGACATTGCCATGATTTCCTCCCGGAATAATCGTCAACTTCACATCCGCATTTTCATCACATTTTTTTATAGCATTTACAATCTTTTTAGATTCTGACATGGGCACAATAAAATCCTTATTTCCATGCTGCACCCATAGTGGAACTTGCGTCAGGTTACAGGCATATTTTGCCGATCCACCACCGCATATTGCTACTGCCGCAGCAATGCGCTCCGGATATTTTCCAGCCACATCCATCGTGCCATATCCGCCCATACTCATCCCGCAGACATACACCCGCTCGGCATCTCCATTATAATGTGTAATGATATAATCGACGACTTCCATGACCTTATCGGGATCCCAACCTCCTCTGGACTGAGGTGCCGCAATAATAGCAGGAATATCCTTCCCTCTATCCATGGCATATAAAACCCCATAGCGCTTTACGCGATTTAAATCTGTGCCCGACAGACTTCGGCCATGTAAAAATATAATAATTGGGGCTTTCCCTGTTACCGTTTCTGGCGAAGGAAGATCTAATAGAAAAGGATAGGCTGTTTCTCCGTGTATAGGCTGACGTTCCGCTTGAGCAAAAAATGGAAAAAGGAAAAAACAAAATAAAAGTATACGGTTAATCATTTTATAAATTATCAATAAGTAGAAAGCCTAATGATAAATACTATTTTAAAAAGAGCATAAAAAAGGCTATCTCCAAAAATAACATTTTTTAGGATTCTATAAAATCTTTATTTTTCCACTATTCCACCTATAAGTTCATTTTCCGGTTACGAAAAGTCAATATTTACTAGTAAATTTAGACTCTATTCATTGAGCATGAACGTCAAAATATTACATACTGCAGATTGGCATTTAGGAAAGCGACTGGACTATTTTCCAAGAATTTCGGAACAAAGAGAGATATTAAATGAGATTTGTGATATCGCAGATCAGCAAGAAGCTGATATAGTTATCGTTGCGGGCGATCTTTTTGATACGTTTAACCCTTCTACCGAAGCTGTAGAATTGCTATATAAGACCTTAAAAAGATTAACCCGTCAAGGGAAACGCCCGGTAATCGCTTTGGCAGGAAATCATGATAGCCCCGATCGTATTGATGCCACAGATCCTTTAGCTAGAGCTTGTGGCATTGTATTGATAGGTTCTCCGCTATTGGATTTCGGATGTATGGAGGTCGAAAACTATTGGAAAATCATTCAGTCGGCACCCGGATTTATAGAAATTCAATTTGCACATATCCCTTTTCCCATCCGCTTGATTACGACACCTTATGCAAATGAGTTGAGGTTAAAGCAGTATTTAGGCGCTGAGGACAAAGCTCAAGCCCTAAATGAACTATTATCCAGCCATTGGCAACAGCTTGCCGATAGCTACTGTGATGAGCAGGGCGTTAATATCTTAACGACACATCTCTATATGCAAAAAAATGGAGGTGAAATTCTAGAGGAACCTGAAGGAGAAAAACCGTTAAAAATTGGTCATGCTGATTTAGTCTATACCCAAGGGATTCCGACACAGATTCAATATACGGCATTAGGTCACCTACACCGCTATCATAATATAGGATCTACAGAAAAGCCGATAGTCTATTCCAGTAGTCCCCTATCTTATTCTTTTGCTGAGGCGGGCCAACAAAAAAATGTTGTTTTAATTCAAGCAAAACCCCAAAAAGCTGTGGAATTATCTTTAATTCCGCTTCAATCGGGAAGACCATTATATCGAAAATCATTCGATCAGATTGATGATGCCGTCCTTTGGCTAAGGGAACATCCAGATGCCTTAGTTGAACTTACTCTAATTTCGGATAGTTTTCTCAGTTCTGTAGATTTAAAACGTATACATGAGGCCCATGATGGCATCATCTATATTATCCCTGTTGTGGCTACAGCAGATATTCAAGCCCATGAATCCCGCACTATAAATTTGCAACAGGATATTCAGGGACTATTTAAAGATTTCTTTAAATCCAAACAAGGTCAAGATCCGAATGAAGAAATTCTTTCCCTATTTCAAGAAGTAATCGCTTATCGTTCAGAGACAGAAAATTAAGATGCTGCCATTAAATTTAACATTAGAAGGATTATACTCCTATCAGATAAAACAAGAAATTAATTTCACTGAACTTACCGAAGCAGGATTATTCGGTATATTCGGCGCCGTAGGCTCTGGGAAATCCACCATACTTGAAGCCATTAGTTTTGTGCTCTATGGAGATACCGAACGACTCTCTAAAACAGATAGCCGGGCCTACAATATGCTAAATTTGAAATCGAAATCGGCCTTTATTAGTTTCGACTTTTTAAATTTTGAAAATAAAAAATTCCGCTTTGAAGCACGCTGGTCTCGGAAGAAAGCTTTTGATAGCGTCACTCCTATAGAACGCCTGGCTTATGCTTGGGTAGATGATCAGTGGATTCCGATGGAATCCGCAAATGCGGCACAGGTTATTGGTCTTTCTTATGAAAATTTCCGTAGGACCATTATTATTCCTCAGGGGAAATTTAAAGAGTTTTTAGACCTCAAAGGTAAGGATCGTTCGGAAATGATGAAAGAGATCTTTAATTTGGAAGCCTTTGACTTGCAATATAATGTAGCTGGCCTACAGGCGGATAACAATAAAAAACTGGAACAGTTACGTGGTGCATTAACGGGATTTGAAGACATTTCAGAAGCACAGATAAGTTTATTACAGGAGAAGGTACAGCTCTTTTCCGAGGAGCTGGAAAGCGCTCAAATTCAAAAAACTAAGCTTTCCGAAGAAGTTCAAAAGCTTCTATTTCTAAAAGATACATTAGCAGAAATAGAAAAAAATAAATCGGCAAAGGATTCCCTTTTACAGCAGGCAGCACATATTCAACAAACTGAACAAGCCTTAGGTAAATATGAGGTTGCCTTACAACACTTCTCCGACCTAATGGTTCAAGCTAAAGGTCTGGAGCAAGAATCGATAATTCTGTCTACCCAAATTGAACAGACGGAAGAAGCTTATCGACTACAGCAAGAACGTTATCATACGGAGGAAGCGAAATTACAACTGCTGCAACCGGAATATACCAAACTTCCAACAAAGCAGGAAGAGGTCTATGAACTCGGCTTAGCAGCAGAAACTAGCGCTCTTCAGCATGATAACACCGTCCTATTGGAACGTATTGCGAAGTCAAAATTTCATATCGATGGCAAAAAAGAAGAAGCACAACAGCTCGAGCTGCAACTTAAAGCTTTAGAAAGCTCCCGCGAGAAGTTACAGCAAAACCGCATAGATACTTCTGTCCTACTGGCTATCAGCAATTGGTATCAGCAGCAAGACACAGTTCAAAGACATCTCCAAGATACCGATGCCAAATTACTTCGGGCACAAGAGCAGCTGCATCTTTTGGAAAAATCCTTTGATCAGGATCAGCTTTCGATGAGTAGCTGGCAAGAAACGCTGATGCAGCAAGAGCGGGAAATTCAGGCAAAACAAACGGAAGTCAATCAGCAGATTTTAACGCTTCAGATAGCCACGGAGATCAGTCAATTTGCACATAACCTCAAAGAGGGAGAGCCCTGTCAATTATGTGGCTCTCTATCCCATCCATCCCCGCAGCATGCCGCAGATTTAAGTGCCGATCTTTCCAAAGCAAAATTAAGCCAGGAATCATTGAAAGTACAAGCGGGCAACCTGCAACAGCTCAGAATAAAATATACGACTGTCGAAGCTCAAATCCAGCAA
>DAIQRP010000054.1:0-1735 GCA_036786125.1 Sphingobacterium sp. | reverse complement strand
AAAGAATGAAGTCGACGGCTTAAGAAAAGATGTTTCGCAGTTCCAAGAGCAGGTGGAACTGGCTTTAAAAGCCTTTATATGGGCAGACTACAATCCTAGCGATAGGCAGCAGTTTGAACTTGCTAAAGCAAATGCTGCAGCCGTAGAGAAAGAATTAAGCCTGCAAGATTCGCAGATCAAAGAACGGAGAACTACCTTACAGGAGGTGCAACACAAACTTCAAGAATTTGAACTTGTCGTAGCAAAATTCAAATCTACAGTAGATGCTAATGCCCTTAATATCCTTCGTAATCAGAAAAATATCAAGCAATTAGACTGGGATAAACTAAAGCATCTATCTCAGGATGAGCTTATCGAACAGCAGAACGAATTAAAGCAGAAAAATCAGCTTTTAGAACTTCAGTACAATGATATTTCCAAGCTTATTCAAGAATTAAAAATTGAAATCGTAAGACAAGAAACATTATTACACTCTTTGAATCAACGAAAATCTGTCGTTTCTGCTTCTCGAAATGAAATAGAATCGACATTACTTTCCAGATTAAGCCTGCATCAATTTGAGCACTTGTCGGAGGTTGAAGTTCTGCTCTCCAAACCCATGGATATCGCCGCTGAAAAGCAGAAAATAAAAAACTATTATATTCAATTGGAAGGTTTGAACCAAGTAATTGAAAGTTTGACTATCAAAATTCAAGGACAAATTTTTGAGGAGCACAATTACCTGCACCAGTCCGAACAGCTGCAGCAGTTAACCGATGAAATCAACCTCCAGATAGGAAATTTAAGTTCCCTAAAAACGGAACTACAGCGAACGATAAAGGAGTATGAAAAGAAAAAAGACTTAGCGGCTCAGCTTGATAAACTACAGACGCGAGCCTCCCAGCTTAGCACCTTATCCAATCTATTCCGTGGCGCCGGTTTTGTGAATTATGTATCGACAATCTATCTGCAGAACCTATGTCAGGCTGCTAATTTAAGATTTCACCGCCTCACAAAAAATCAGTTAAGTCTAGCTATTAATGCCAAGTCCAATGAGTTTGAGGTTATTGATTACTTAAATAATGGCTACCCCCGTTCCATTAAAACTCTATCTGGAGGACAGGGATTTCAAGCCTCCTTATGCTTGGCGCTTTCCTTAGCAGAAAGTATTCAAGCCTTAAATAAGGCGGATAAAAATTTCTTCTTTATCGATGAAGGTTTTGGAACCCAAGATATAGAAAGCATCAATACCGTTTTTGAAACCCTTCAATACTTAAATCGAGAAAGTCGTGTCGTGGGTATTATTTCGCATGTCGAAGAACTTAAAGAACGTATTCCACGCTCCATTACTATTCAAAAAGACGAAGAAAAAGGCAGTTTAATCACCTTTAACAGTTAATCTTATGAAAATTACCCTCCTGCTCAGCTTCTGCTTATCCTTTTTGGGATACTCCTCAGTCTATGCCCAACAGCTGAGTCCTCAATTTGAAAAGACAGAATATCAGCAACTGATTAAGCTATTAGAAATAGCCAGTAGAAATAAGCAAGAGGATCTAAATGCTATAGGGGATTTTAAGCATATATACAGTTCTGAAATTGTGGGGCTGGACAATCAATATTGGCTTTGGGAAAATGGACATCAAGCCATTATTGGCATCCGGGGTTCAGATAAAACGAGCAAAAGCTGGCTGGCAAATTTCTATGCGGCCATGGTACCTGCGAAAGGCCGTATACAGTATGCGGATGACCAGGTTTT
>DAIQRP010000053.1:15885-17418 GCA_036786125.1 Sphingobacterium sp. | reverse complement strand
GAATACATGCCTGTCACGCATGGGGTCGCGGGTTCGAGTCCCGTCCGGACCGCTGAAATAAAAAAAGCTTTATCTATATAGGTAAAGCTTTTTTTTATGCCTTATATATTCCTTTTCCATACCCTTTTTATCTTATAATCTATTCGCGTTTTTTACGTTATTAACGTGATAATTCCAAAAAAATATAGTAGGTTTGGTCTAAGACAAAAGAGATCTTAAACCCGCTATTTTAAAAATATTAAAGTCATTGGGTTACTATTAGATATAAAACGTATTAATAGGTGAGTAAGTTAAGCAAAGCATATACAATAGAAAGCGATCAGCAAATCATTGAAGGTGTATTAAAAGGGAATAGCTTAGCTTTAGATGCCATCTATAAGCTATATTACCCCTCCATTAGCCATATGATCTTGCAGAATAATGGTAGCGAAGACGAAGCTAAAGATATCTTCCAAGAGGCTGTTATCGTATTATACGATAAAATATCCAAAGGAGATTTTGAACTGCACAGTAAGCTGAAGACATATCTATATGCTATTGCGCGTAGGTTATGGCTCAAGCAGCTCAATAGAGCTGGATTTTCTACAGCAGATATCCATCAATATGAAGATATCTTAACGGCAGAAGATGATATGGAGAAACATGAACAGCTGAATCTGCAATTTGAACAGATGGAACATGCCATGGAGAAGCTTGGAGAGCCCTGTAAAACGATCTTATATGACTTCTATATTCAAAATCAGTCCATGCAAGATATTTGCGAAAAATTTGGATATACCAACGCCGACAACGCTAAAACTCAAAAATACAAATGCCTGCAAAGGCTAAAAAAAATATTTTTTACCTCTTAATAAGCTAACAATGAGACTCATGAGTCAACAAGAATTTTTCGATCTTGCAGACCAATATCTTCGCAAGGAGCTGAATGACAGCGATGCTGCTGCTTTCGAAGCCTTTTGTGCTGAAAACCCGTCTTTTTCTGCTCAGTTAGCACAGCATGAAGCCTTTATTGCTCAAATGCAAGGTAGTAGCCAACGGGTTGATTTTAAAAATCAATTGCAGAAAGCCGCTAAAAATTACCATAGCGCGCAAGCTCCTATACGTAGACTTCCTGAAACTGAGAAAAAAGTGATCTCAATGTCTGAGAGATTTAAACTCAGCCCTTTTATTGGTGCTGCTGCAGCTGCTATTATCGCTGTATTCTCTACTCTTTGGATTTCGGGTTATTATAAAACTTTGGAAAATGCCAGCTCGAACTATTCGGCCTTACGTAGGGAGATGAATAATGTACAACGTAATGTCAATGCACATAATGTCGCGCTTAGAAATATTAATTCCGAAAAGAATAACGATAAATCCATTAGCCACTATGGTGCCACAGGATTTATGGTAACTACAGATGGATATGTCGTAACAAACTACCATGTAATTAATGGAGCTGATTCCGTATATCTACAGAACAATAAAGGGGAATCTTTTAAAGCTTCCATCGTACATACAGATGTAGATAAAGATTTAGCTATCCTACATATC
>DAIQRP010000053.1:14624-15875 GCA_036786125.1 Sphingobacterium sp. | reverse complement strand
GACGATAATTTTAAAGCAGCAAAAAATCTGCCTTATACCTTTAAATCTACCGCCTCTGATTTAGGGGAAGATATCTATACCATAGGTTTCCCTAGAGATGAAGCAGTCTACGGTCAAGGTTACTTAAGCTCGGCAACGGGATATGCCGGAGATACCATTGCCTACCAAATTTCTATTCCTGTCAATCCAGGAAACTCTGGAGGACCTGTACTGGACAATAGAGGAAATGTAATTGGTATTATTTCGGGTAAGCAAACTGGAATAGATGGGGCAGCCTTCGCTATTAAAACGAAAATGCTTATAGATGCGATTAATGATATACCTGCAGATTCTCTACAGGGTAAGATTATCTTAAATAGCAGAAAGAATAATTTAGCTGGTTTAGCTCGAACGGAGCAGATCAAGCATTTAAGAGACTATATTTATATGGTTAAAGTTTATTAATAAATCAACATTTTATATAAAAGGGAGTACAATGTACTCCCTTTTTTTATGCGTTGAATTTTATTTGTTCGGCTGTGGTGTCGTTCTTAAATAAGGTTTAATCTCTTGGAAACCTTTAGGAAACTTCGACGGAATATCTGCTGTAGCAACCGTATTGGAAACAATAACATCTTGACCATCCTCCCAGTCAGCTGGTGTAGCCACTGGAAAGCTCGCTGATAATTGTAAGGAATCGATCACACGTAAAATCTCATTAAAATTACGTCCCGTAGATGCCGGGTAAGTTAACGTCAATTTTATTTTTCTATCTGGACCTATAATAAATACTGATCTAACTGTTAAAGTCGCATTGGCATTCGGATGAATCATATCATATAATTCTGAAACATGACGATCTTCATCAGCAATAATCGGAAACTCTACTTCCGTATGTTGGGTTTCATTAATATCTTTTACCCAGTCTAAATGGTCTTTTAAAGGGTCTACAGAAAGCGCTAAAACTTTTACACCTCTTTTATCAAATTCAGATTTTAATTGCGCTGTACGCCCTAATTCTGTTGTACATACCGGGGTATAGTCTGAAGGATGGGAAAATAGTAATGCCCAGCTTCCTGCTGTATAATCGTAGAAATCAATTTCTCCTATTGTAGTCTGCGCTTGAAAATTTGGCGCATCATCACCTAATCTTAATGACATATTCTTCTGCTTTAATTAGTGAATAACCTATTAACTCTACAAATATAGTAGATTATTATTTTTAAAAACAAGGAATTAACATTTTTTTTGCATATTACTATGCCTGCATAC
>DAIQRP010000053.1:11268-14614 GCA_036786125.1 Sphingobacterium sp. | reverse complement strand
GAATTTTGAACTTAGTGAAGAACATCAAATGATCCGTCAGGCAGCCCGAGAGTTTGCGCAGCAAGAGTTAAAATCTGGTGTCATAGAACGGGATGAAAAGGCGGAATTTCCATATGATGCCGTACACAAAATGGGCGATTTAGGATTTATGGGCATGATGGTTCCCGAACAGTATGGCGGCGCAGGATTAGACACGCTAGCCTATACCTTAGTCTTAGAGGAGATTTCAAAAATCGATGCTTCGGCAGCAGTCATTATGTCGGCGAATAATTCATTGGTCTGTTATGGTCTAAATGAATTTGGGACCGAAGCACAGAAACAAAAATATTTAATCCCCTTAGCCAAAGGAGAGAAATTAGGCGCCTTCGCTCTTTCCGAACCTGAGGCAGGATCCGATGCGACAAAACAGCATACTTTAGCCGAAGATCGAGGAGACCATTACCTGCTTAATGGAACTAAAAACTGGATTACGAATGGCGGCAATGCAGATTTCTATTTGGTCATAGCACAAACGCATCCCGAGAAAGGGCATAAAGGAATAAATGTCCTTATTGTAGAAAAAGGAAGCAAAGGTTTTATTATTGGCCCGAAAGAAAATAAACTGGGCATTCGAAGTTCAGATACACATTCCCTACAATTTAATGACGTGCAAGTACCCAAAGAAAATCGAATTGGGGAAGATGGTTTTGGTTTTAAATTTGCCATGAAAACCTTAGATGGAGGCCGTATTGGCATTGCAGCACAAGCCTTAGGTATTGCTGCTGGAGCCTATGAAACCTCCCTGCTTTATGCCAAAGAAAGAAAAACTTTTGGAAAGCCTATTGCCGAACATCAGGCTATTCAATTTAAATTAGCCGATATGGAAATGGAAATCGAAGCGGCACGCCTGCTTATTCATAAAGCAGCATGGCTAAAAGATACCCATCAAAATTTTGGTAAAGCCGCAGCTATGGCGAAATTATTCGCCTCCGAAGTAGCTATGAAAACCAGTATAGAAGCCGTGCAGATTCACGGTGGTTATGGTTATGTGAAAGAATACCATGTAGAACGCATGATGCGGGATGCTAAAATCACCCAAATCTATGAAGGAACTTCTGAAATACAACGCTTAGTTATAGCCCGCGATATATTAAAAGATTAACTTTCAAACTGCTTATTGGCTTAACGCATATGGGTGTTTGAATAATAAAAAGTTCTAGGATAAGAAGTTTAGGGTATAAAAAAACTTCTAGATTAAGAAGTTTAGGGTATAAAAAAGTTCTAGATTAAGAAGTATAAAAAAACTTCCAGCGTAAAACATAAAAAGAAGCTTATCAAATAATAATAAGCTTCTTTTTTCTTTTAAATGGTTTGCACTTTCCATCCATACTGTGTCCGTTATGGAGAAATTAAATTACAAAATTTTGCCAGCTAATTAATACGAATAATACCAAAAGGGTAATTAATCCGAAAACTAGGATTTGAGTCCATGATGTTTTTCTTGCTTGATTCATAATGTGCTCCTTTTTTAAGTTTACACTTGAATATACAACAAATAGCAAGCTTATCCATGAAAATGGCTAAAACTACCTTATTTGCCCGTTTCCTGTAACAAACCATTTCTCTGTAACCAGCTTTTCTAAAGCAAAAGGACCTCGGGCATGCAGTTTCTGCGTAGAAATTCCTATTTCAGCCCCTAGCCCAAATTCTCCCCCATCCGTAAATCGGGTCGAAGCATTCGCATAGACTGCTGCCGCATCTACGGCTTGCATAAAAATTTCAATAGCTTCTTGATTTTTGGATACAATACATTCCGAATGCTTCGAAGAATATCGATCAATATGAGTCAAGGCTTCATCTAAGCCCTGCACGATACGTATAGAACATTTCAAATCGAGAAATTCTCTTCCAAAGTCGGCTTCTTGAGCTTCCTGTAGATAAGGATAACCCAGCTCTTTTAATATATCATAGGCTTCGGCATCTGCAAAAATCTCTACTCCCGCATTGAGAAATTGACCAAATAATCCCTGTAGAAATAATTTAGATATGAGTTGGTCTACAAGCACCGTATCCAACGCATTACAAACCGAGGGTCTGCTGACTTTAGCATTGACCACAATATCTACTGCCTGTATGAGATCTGCACTTTGCTCCACATAGGTATGACATACCCCTGCCCCAGTTTCTATAACCGGAACTTTTGCATGTGTCCTCACATAGTCTATCAGCGTTTGCGATCCACGTGGGATAATAATATCGACATATTTTGTCGCCGTCAAAAGCTCTTTAACCAATTCACGGTCTACAGGTAATAATTGAACGATATTGGGATTAATCTGCAATTCATGAAAGACATAATGAATCAGTGAAACCAGTTTTTTATTGGTATGATAAGCATCTGTACCGCCTCTTAACAGGCATACATTTCCAGACTGTATACATAAAGCGGCTACATCTATCGTTACATTCGGGCGAGATTCATAGATGACCGCTACAACGCCCAAGGCTACGGTCTTTTTCTGCAGATGTAGGCCATTCTCCAAGATACGTTCGGAGAGCACCTGAGCAGTGGGATCCTTTAATTTGACCATAGCACGCAGGCTTGTTGATAAAGCTAAAATGCGTTGTTCATCCAATAATAAGCGGTCCCGCTTGGGATCCGCTAAAGACATCTGAGCAAGATCCAAGCGATTGGCTTCTATAATTTGAGGAATTTGATTTTCTAATACCGCAGCCAGGCCAATTAGAATTTCTTCTTTATGGGATATTTTTAACTGTTGAATATCTCTCTTTGCGGCCTGTGCAGCCATTAACTGTTCTTGAATATTTTCCATAACTAAGTTCACTATAATAGCACAATATCATCGGCATGTGCCACTTCTACATTCTGTAATTTTTTTGGTTCTAACAACAGACTTGCATCAATTTTAGCCTTTGCAATGGCTAAGAGGCTGCGATCGGCTCGGAGGATTTGAAATACCTCTCCCGATTCAAAAAGATGACTGACCTCAAGCACGCCAACTGCCAGCAGGCTTTTCCGATTAATTAAAGCTTCTTCTGCCCCTTGATCGATCCGTATCTCCCCGATAATTAGGGAACCCGAAGCCAACCATTTATTTCGGGAGGATACTTTCTTCTGCTGCCGCTCGCATACTGTACCCGTCTCCCCACGGACGGCTTTGAGAATTGCATTCTCCTGCTGCATCGAATAGATGACGGCCTGTATTCCCATCTGATTGGCCAGCCGGGCGAAATTTAATTTGGAAGTCATCCCCCCTAGCCCTACGGATGATTTATCGGTTCGTGCTAAGGAGAGTACCAATTTATCGATCAGTGCAAATCTCGGTATAACCTGATTATTCGCATC
>DAIQRP010000053.1:401-11258 GCA_036786125.1 Sphingobacterium sp. | reverse complement strand
CAAAACGCCAGGTACTGAAGTGGTATATAGAATTAATTCTGCCCCAAACCCTACGGCAATTAAGGTCGCCAGTTCATCATTATCAGAAAATTTAAGTTCCTTATTACTCACCACATCATTTTCATTGGCAACAGGAATAATCTGATTTCTCCATAATTCTTCATAGGTCTGCTTCAATTGTAAAAACTGATGCCTATTCGCAAAATGTTGGCGCTCACATAGGCTCTGCGCCAAAGCGATTTTATACGGTTGAAAATATTTAGTATAGATTCCTAATAATAAGGGATTTCCTATCGCCGCTGCAGCTTTACGCTCCACCAGCGTCCCGGAATAATTGGGGAGAAATTTCTTTCCCGCAGCTACCGCTCCGGAAGAAACCAGCACAATATTATACTGTGCTTGCAATTGAGCAACCTGACGAGCAATTTCTAAAATAATGCGCTCATCTACTTCTGCATTTGCTGTAGTAATGGAAGCTGAGCCGAATTTAATAACGAGGATAGGCTTTTTCATGGTGATATACGTTGCTCTAAAGCTAACATAAATTTACAAAAAAATGCATTTTATAAACAAATATTGTCATTTTTTACTGCATTTTTAGGGCAGGCCAATAAACTGAATGTATAGGGCAGGCAAAAAAAAAGAACGGTATATAGAAATACCGTTCTTTTTATATCAGTCTTTAGGAGAAGTGTTTATTTAAATTTTTCTGTAAATAATTGTTCTAAAGCAAACATTTCATCACGTAATTTCGCCGCCTGAAGGAAATCCATTTCCTTAGCTGCTTTCTCCATTTGCTTTTTCACCGTATCGATAGATTTCTTTAAATCTTTCTCCGACATATATTGCATCACCGGGTCCGCAGCAATTGCTTGAGATGGATCCGGTTCTATATACACTTTAGGTTCTACTCCACTAAAATCTGCCACAGAAGTCTGCTCCATAATTTCTTCACGCGATTTACCTACCGTTCTAGGAGTAATATGGTGTTCTGTATTATAAGCCATCTGCTTTTCACGACGTCGATTGGTCTCGCTAATCGTTACATCCATACTGTCGGTCATCTTATCGGCATACATAATCACTCGGCCTTTATCATTCCGTGCTGCACGTCCAATCGTCTGTATTAAGGAACGTTCGGAACGTAAAAATCCTTCCTTATCGGCATCTAAAATAGCGACTAGAGTTACTTCTGGTAGATCCAAGCCTTCACGTAATAAGTTGACCCCTACGAGCACATCAAATTCTCCCAAACGTAATCCTCTTAAAATTTCTACTCGTTCTAAGGTTTTAATTTCCGAATGTATATATCGCACTTTAATATTTAGACGAGTCATATATTTGGTCAATTCCTCAGACATACGTTTCGTTAAGGTCGTAACCAGCACCCTTCCGCCTTCCTGAATAGTCTTATCCACTTCTTCCAATAAATCATCTACCTGATTGACTGCCGGGCGAACTTCAATAATCGGATCTAGAAGACCTGTAGGACGAATAACCTGCTCCACGACCACTCCTTCCGTCTGCTGAAGTTCATAATCTCCAGGAGTTGCCGAAACATAAATCGTCTGATTGGTCAAAGACTCAAATTCTGAAAAATTTAATGGCCTATTATCCAATGCTGCAGGAAGTCTAAAGCCATATTCTACTAAAGAAACCTTTCTGGAACGGTCTCCACCATACATCGCCCTCACCTGAGGCAGCGTAACATGACTCTCATCGATCACAAGCAGATAATCTTCTGGAAAATAGTCCAGTAGACAGAAGGGACGCATTCCGGGAGCTCGACCATCAAAAAAACGAGAATAGTTCTCTATTCCTGAACAGTATCCTAACTCACGCATCATCTCCAAATCATAGTTGACCCGCTCTTCTAATCGTTTCGCTTCTAACATGCGTCCCTCCTCTTCCAGCTGCGTTTTACGCACCATGAGTTCTTCCTGAATAGAAAATATGGAAGAGGTAAACTTATCCTTGGGCGTCACAAAAAGAGTTGCCGGAAATAATGCTAAATCTTCCATCTTATGTATGGTTTTTGCCGTTACCGGATCAATTTCTGAAAGCTCATCTATTTCATCCCCAAAAAATGTCACCCGTAATGCGGTATCCATATATGCGGGATAGATATCTACTGTATCCCCTTTTACACGGAAAGTTCCGCGCTTAAACTCTGTAGTCGTACGTGCATATAAAATTTCTACCAAGCGGTGTAGAAATGAATTTCTAGAAATGGTCATGCCTACGGCAAAGCGAAAGATCGATCTGGAAAAATCTTCAGGATTTCCCATACCATAAATACAGGATACGGAAGAAACGACCACAATATCTCTCCTTCCAGACATCAGAGCTGTAGTTGTAGCCAGGCGTAACTTCTCAATTTCCTCATTAATAGCTAAGTCCTTTTCTATATAGGTATTTGAAGAAGCTATAAAGGCTTCAGGCTGATAGTAGTCGTAATAGGAAACAAAATAATTAACAGCATTCTCCGGAAAGAACTGCTTGAATTCCCCATAGAGTTGAGCTGCTAATGTCTTATTATGACTTAAAATTAATGTCGGCCTTTGGGTCTCCTGAATAACATTAGCCACCGTAAAAGTCTTACCCGAACCTGTAACTCCTAAAAGCGTCTGATAAGTTTCCCCAGTATTTACTCCAGCAACAAGCTCTTTTATCGCTTGAGGCTGATCCCCAGTAGGTTTATATTCTGATGTAAGCTTAAACTTCATATGATTAATGATGGTGTTTAACAAAAATACTGAATTTTACTTAGATAAATATCTAATCTTATCTCCGATGCCATTCTAAGAACTTCAATTATTCTTCGTAAATTTAAGGCATATTAAAACAAACAACTATGGTGACGATCTTAACGCAAAAGAATAGTATTGCGAATCAATATTTAGCCCAACTAAGGGATGCTCAAATTCAAAAAGACAGCATGCGGTTTCGACGGAATTTAGAGCGCTTAGGTGAAATATTTGCATATGAAATTTCCAAAACGTTAACATATAGCAGCCAAGAAGTAGAAACTCCTTTAGGTATCGCTAATTGCACGACCTTAGTCGAACAGCCTGTATTAGCGACTATCTTACGTGCGGGGCTTCCCATGCATCAAGGTCTTTTAAATATCTTTGATGAAGCTGAAAACTGCTTTATTGCCGCTTCCCGTCATACCAAGAAATCTGGGGAATTTGAAATTCATAAACAATATGTGAATACTCCAAATTTAGATGGTAAAGTAGTAATTATTGCCGATCCTATGTTAGCCACCGGTCAGTCGGCTGTCATATGCTGTAAGGATTTATTAGCAGATTATAATATAAAAGAGTTACATGTCGTTATTGCCATCGCTTCTGAAGAAGGTATTCGCCATCTGCGCGCTTTTGTGCCTGAAGCACAAATTTGGGTAGGCGATGTAGATAATGAATTAACGAGTAAGTCATATATCGTACCCGGACTGGGTGATGCTGGAGATTTAGCCTATGGCAAAAAAGATAGCAATAGCCATTAATCGCTAAATAAAATCCTCAATACAGTTCTATGGAAATGTATTGAGGATTAAATATTGCCGCTCATTTCTTGGAATTACGACAACGCTGCTTATATAAGTATTTGATAATCTTAAGTTAACAACAATATAAAAGTAAAGATGTATTTTCAAATTAAATTCATGATTAGTACTAAATTAATGAACTATGGGCTGGATCAAGTACAATGGAGAAAAAATAAACTCCTCAATTGAAGAAGCGATTTCCAATGCAATTATCCAAGAAGCAGAAAAAGGAAATAAGCTAAAAGTCTATATAGGCACAGACTCCCAGGTGAAGCGAAGGTCTATAGATTTTGCAACCGTCATCGTCTTTTTACGAGAACATAAAGGAGGATTTATGTTTATTCATAAAGACCGTATAGATTACCTAATGGGTATTCGAGAGCGCATGTTACTCGAAGTTCAAAAATCCATAGAAATTGCCTACAGTATCTGCCCTCTCCTCGAGGAACATCAAGTTGATCTTGAAATTCATGCCGATATTAATACCAATCCAAATTTTAAATCCAATACCGCACTTCATGAAGCCATGGGCTATATTTTGGGGATGGGATTTGTTTTTAAGGCAAAGCCTGAATCCTTTGCCAGCACAAACTGTGCAAATAAACTTGTTCAATAAATAGATATCATTGGGTTTTGATGGGGATTGGTTACTTTTGTAAAACGGAGATTTCCATTGAAACCCATTTATATCAATCCAAATGCTTGAACAATTTCTTCAAACTTCTGCTTGGGAGTGGTTTGCGACCATTACTGGGTTTCTCTGCGTCTATCTCGCCGCCAGACAGCATATTTTAAATTGGCCCCTATCCATTTTAAGTGTCAGCACCTATGCTTATATTTTCTATCACAGTAAGTTGTATGGAGATATGATTCTGCAGTTTTATTTTATTTCTACAGCGATTTATGGTTGGTATTATTGGCAAAAACAAAAAGCTGATCAGGACATAACTTTAAGCCGCTTAAATACGCGAGGATGGTCTTTTACATTATTGAGTATCGCCTTGCTGACGGGAGTTTTAGGGCTCTTTCTCGCTCGATATACAGATTCTGATGTGCCCTATATCGATGGCTTTTGTACAGCATGTAGTTTTGTTGCGCAATTCTTACTAACCCGAAAAGTAGTGGAAAATTGGATACTTTGGGTCTTTGTCGATCTCTGTTATATCCCCTTATATCTGCATAAGGACTTAATGCTTACCTCTCTGTTATATATTGCCTTTGCAATAATTGCATTTCGCGGATATATAACATGGAGAAGAACATATAGCTTACAGGGAACTTAATTTCGTGTTTTCTAAATAAACCGTTACCTTCGATGGTATAATATGGA
Source organism: Sphingobacterium sp. (assembly GCA_036786125.1). Taxonomy (GTDB): domain Bacteria; phylum Bacteroidota; class Bacteroidia; order Sphingobacteriales; family Sphingobacteriaceae; genus Sphingobacterium. The sequence goes on along the minus strand of DAIQRP010000053.1, from coordinate 6,375 downwards.
ATCCAAAAAATTGATTAAAATTGCTGTTGTAGGTCCGGAATCTACCGGCAAATCCACTATAGCCAAACGATTAGCGGCCCATTTCCAAACGGTATGTGTCCCCGAATATGCACGTGAATATTGTAAAAATTTAGGCAATAATTACAGCCTTCAAGATGAGGTGAATATGTATTATGGACAGATAGCCTTGGAAGATTCCTTAATTCCTTTGGCACAGCAGGAGATGATCATCTGTGATACGACAATTTTAACAGTGAAAATCTGGTGCGACCATCTATTTTCCGAAACTCCTATAGCTGTTTTAGACGAAATTCAGCGTAGAACCTATGATTACTACCTGCTGATGGATATCGATCGGCCTTGGGAGGATGATCCATTACGTGATTTTCCTGAACAGCGCGAACATTTCTTAAGCGTCTGGAAAAAAGAACTGCAAGATTTGAACGCGCCGTATCAAGTTATTTCAGGCTTAGGTGAAGCCCGTATAGCACATGCTTTGCAGGCGGTAAATACATTTATCCATCCGCATTAGTTATAAGGGTATACTGTATTTAAGGCAATAATATCATATGCCGTAAAAGGTCTGTCTCGATTACTAGAACATGCTAACATCCAGGAGTTCGCTTCTGGATTAACAGGTGTTCCAGGAATATGAATTGCGCCAGATGTAGATTGACCTTCATTTACATCAGTTCCATTGCAACTGAACCTTCTACTCATAAAGTCTGTATGTCTAAATCCAATGCAATGTCCAATTTCGTGGGCTAAGGTGCTGGCTAGATCCTGTCGATTGGCTTGATCATTATAATAGCTGGTATTTACTAAAATTGTGGGGTAGGGATTATTATTCGTTGGAAATCCGGCAGCCATCAGATAAGGGGCGCTCGAAACAGCCAATATGGCAATATCAGATTGATTCCGCTGATAGACTTGTCTGAAATGAAGTTTAATTTGCAATACATTATACCTGCGGATCGTTTCGGCAAGCGCAGTATTTAACTTCGTGCCTAGGGCTGGATCTATATAGAGCGAAATAGTACGCTGCGCATTGGGGTTCGAAATATTGACGATTTCTCGTGTACGGTAATGGGCGATAGATTCTCCCGTCTGCTTTGGCTGGAGAGGCTCTAAAGACGAAGAAGTTGGCAGATGCTCCCCATTTAATGAAGCTTTGAGTTTTTCGATATCATCGGGATATAATAAAATGTCATATTCGACAATATATCCATCTTCATAGGGGTAAAATCCTTGGTCTAAATTAAAACCCAGTTCTTTTAAATCATCCATCGTCCGCTGTAAGGCAGTGTCCTCCTGCAGCGAATTAGATTTTGCACATCCGAATAATAAAAACGGAAGAAGCAATAACATAAATTTTCTCATAATATTTAATTTAAAGTAATTAATTATTACTTAAATATACATTATTACTTTAAAAGAAATATACAAATAAAATAAAAGACCATATCTACTAGATAATGGCCTTTTCTTAAAGAAGTTTAGTAACGATACATTTCCGCTTTATAAGGTCCTTTAACTGGAACACCAATATATGCTGCTTGTTCCTCTGTTAAGACATCGAGCTCTGCACGTACTTTGTCCAAATGTAGACGAGCTACTTTTTCATCCAGGATCTTCGGTAATGTATATACTTTTTTAGCATAATTAGCGGAATTCTTCCAAAGTTCCAACTGCGCTAAGGTCTGATTTGTAAAAGAGGCTGACATCACAAAAGAAGGATGTCCTGTAGCACAGCCTAAATTTACTAATCTTCCTTCAGCTAAGAGTATTACATCTTTTCCTTCTATGGTATATTTATCTACCTGTGGCTTAATTTCTATTTTGGTTTGTCCATAATTCGCATTTAACCAGGCCACATCAATTTCAATATCAAAATGTCCAATATTACAAACTACGGCTTTATCTTTCATCTTTTTAAAGTGTTCAGCACGTACAATTCCTTTATTACCTGTTGCCGTGACGATAATATCAGCATCGGCCACAGCGTTTTCAAGCTTACGCACTTCATATCCCTCCATAGCTGCCTGAAGGGCACATATCGGATCTATTTCAGTAACAATAACACGAACTCCTGCAGAACGTAAAGATTCCGCAGAGCCCTTACCCACATCTCCAAAACCACAAACTACAGCGACTTTTCCAGCAAGCATTAAATCCGTTGCTCTGCGGATAGCATCGACTAAAGATTCTCTACAACCGTATTTATTATCGAATTTAGATTTCGTAACAGAATCATTTACATTAATCGCAGGAATATATAAAGTGCCATTTTGCATGCGCTCATATAAGCGATGCACCCCTGTAGTCGTTTCTTCCGATAGACCTTTAATTCCAGAAATTAATTTTGGATATCGATCAAATACCATATTCGTTAAATCTCCACCATCATCCAAAATTAAATTTAAAGGTTTACGATCTTTTCCGAAATACAAGGTCTGCTCTATACACCAGTCAAATTCCTCTTCAGTCATATCTTTCCAGGCATAAACTTGAATACCCTTAGCCGCTATAGCAGCTGCTGCATGATCTTGCGTAGAGAAGATATTACAAGATGACCAAGTCACCTCAGCACCTAATTCAATTAACGTTTCTATTAATACTGCCGTTTGTATAGTCATATGTAGACAACCTGCTATCCGAGCGCCTTTTAAGGGTTTTGCAGCTCCAAAATCCGCTCTTAAGCTCATTAAGCCTGGCATTTCAGCTTCAGCAAGTTCAATTTCTTTTCGGCCCCATTCGGCTAAACTGATATCTTTAACTTTATACGGAATAAAATTATTTTCTACAGATGACATATGATTTTAGGTTAAGTGATATATTGTAATCAAAACTACCGATTAACTAGATAAAATCAAAATTACCGGATATGCTAAATTCTAAAATCTGACATTCTTTTGAGACTTGTTACTTGACTATAGCCCGTACATCGCTTATATTTGCAGTAGACATTAAGATAAAGATTATATGTATCCAGAATATTTAGTTGAACCCATGCGTAAGGAACTTACGGATGTAGGTTACGAAGAGTTAAAAACATCTGCTGATGTAGATGCAGCTATTGCAACAGAAGGAACTGTATTTGTAGTAGTCAACTCCGTATGTGGTTGTGCAGCAGCGAATGCGCGTCCAGCGGCAAAAGCAGCTATTAAAAACGAAAAACACCCAGGCAAATTAGTTACTGTATTTGCAGGTATGGAAAAAGATGCTGTCGATAAAGCACGTCAATATATGTTACCTTACCCTCCATCTTCTCCAGCAATGGCTTTATTTAAAGATGGTAAGTTAGTACACATGATTGAAAGACATATGATTGAAGGTCGCTCAGCTCAAATGATTTCTGACAACTTAGTTGCTGCATTTGACGAGTACTGCTAGTCATGTATTTTGATTTTTGAAAGATAAAAAGGCTGTTCGAGTTATTCGAATAGCCTTTTTTGATTTTATCTTCTAAACGTAGATTTTCTTTGTAACTTCGATACATTATAAAATCTATTATGAAGTATCTATTCCTAAGCCTAATACTGCTGATTTTCTCGGCCTGTACGACACGAAAATCAGTAGACCTCATTGTATATAATGCCGCTGTTTACACCGTAGATTCGGCCTTCACTAAAGCCCAATCCTTTGCGATTAAAGATGGCAAATTTGTGGCTATAGGATCCTCCCAAAATATTTTAGATCAGTACGATGCTCCAGAAATTATCGATGCAGCAGGCCAGCCGATATATCCCGGTTTCTATGATGCTCATGCGCATTATTTCCTATTGGCAGACCTTTTGGATCAAGTGGATTTAAAAGGAACTCGTTCCTATGAACAGGTCATTGCTAAATTAAAACTCTATCAACAGCAGCATCCCGGAAAAGCATGGATTATTGGAAATGGATGGGACCAAAACCTTTGGCCAGATCAGAAGTTTCCTACTAAAGAACTGTTAGATCAAGCTTTCCCCGAAACGCCAGTTATGCTATTTCGTGTGGATTACCATGCCGTTGTCGTCAATTCCAAAGCCTTAGAAATAGCACAGATTACAGACACCAGAAAGGTGGAAGGTGGAATTATTGCTGGGGAAAATAATATACCCAATGGGCTTTTAATCGATAATGCTTTTAATATCGTACTTCCATTTCTGCCTGAACCCAATGAGCAGGATAGATTAAAATTACTTCAAGTAGCTCAAGATTCACTTTTTGAGGTCGGTCTGACCTCTATTGTAGATGCCGGACTTACAGAAAGTCAGCTCGACCTATTAAAAAAATACTATACACAAAATCAACTTAAAATACGGAATTATGCCATGGTTTCCGGAAACCCGAAATCCATCGACAACTATTTAAAATCGGGCATATTCGAGTCCGATCGACTGACAATTCGCTCTTTTAAGCTTATGGCAGATGGAGCTTTAGGTTCTCGAGGAGCCTGCCTACTGGATCATTACCAGGATGCCCCCACACGCGGATTTTTATTACTCAGTGAAGCCGAATTGGATCAGGTAATTCAACAACTTGCACAGTCTAATTTTCAGGTGAATACCCATGCTATTGGCGATTCTGCAAATCGCATTCTCTTGGATATTTATGGAAAATATTTAAATCAGCAAGCCGATCGCAGATGGCGTATTGAACATGCCCAAATTATCGCGCCTTCAGACTTTTATAAATTTAAAAAATTTCAAATTATCCCTTCTGTACAACCTACACATGCCACCTCGGATATGTATTGGGCGGAAGAACGCCTTGGCAAGGAAAGGTTGAAATCATCTTATGCCTATAAGGATTTACTACAGGCTTATGGCAAAATAGCATTGGGCTCAGACTTTCCTGTAGAACATTTTAATCCACTTTTTGGATTCCATGCTGCAGTAGCAAGACAGGATGCCCAAAATTATCCTGCACATGGATTTCAAATTGAAAATGCATTATCCCGAGAAGAAGCCTTAAAAGGAATGACAATATGGGCAGCCTTTGCTTCCTTTGAAGAACATAAAAGAGGAAGTATTGAAAAAGGTAAAGATGCAGATTTTGTAATTTTAGATCAAGATATTATGCGTATTCCTACAGATAAATTACGTCAAGTCAAGGTAGTCCGAACGGTAGTCGCCGGAGAATCTGTCTTTCAAAAATAATCAAAAGGCTCTTTATAAATAAAGAGCCTTTTTTTTATCCCTCAACTTTATTCCTATAGACATCCCGCTATAAACCTAAAATAATATTTTTAATTCTACGAAAATTTCGTACATTTACGATAATTACATATATTTACGATTATAAAGTAATAATATTAGATATATAAATCCTAAACTCATGAAAAATATCCTTACACTCGCGTTATCTATAGCCTTAACAAGTTTTGGTTATGCGCAAAAAAATGAGCCTGCTATTGCAAAAGTGCATTATGAATTTAAGCATGTTAATGATAGCACACAGCCAGAGAAATTTCTGCGCGATGAACTGATTCTATATTTAGGGCAAGAGTCAAGTTATATAACGAGCAACTCGAACCATCGAATGAAAGAACTCTTAGATGAGCAACTAAAAAGTGCCACATTTGATGGAACGGTCAATATTGTAAGAGCAGTTACCCCCACTAAAGAGTCCTACTATATAGAGCCCTTCGAAAAGAAGATAACCCAGGTATATGCCATTACCACAGACTTATTTAAAACTCCTGAACCTTGGGAAGATATCAAATGGACGATTTTACCGGAAAGTAAAGAAATTGGATCCTATAGCTGCCAACTGGCAACAACCCGATTTAAGGGCAGAAATTATGAAGTTTGGTTTACAACGGAACTTCCATTTAGCTTTGGCCCTTGGAAATTAAATGGTCTTCCAGGATTAATTTTGGAGGCTACAGATGATAAAAAAGAAGTGCAATTTTTATATCAGGGTTTTGATAAGATAGAAGATAACGCATATATTATTGAAGTACCTAAACAGGCTATAGCCTCCTCCAAAA
>DAIQRP010000053.1:0-384 GCA_036786125.1 Sphingobacterium sp. | reverse complement strand
GTTCAAAGCCAACCCGCAAGCCTATATTTCTGCAAAGAATAATCTGAGAATTTCTCAGTCTTCGGGCAATGCCATCGTTATGAAGTCCAATTCAACGAATAGTTCGAGCACAGATATGTCTAAAATAAAGAATTTTAACATATCTACAGATGCAAACTATAAACCTTCTACCATTACTAATAATCCTATAGAAATCTCCAACTAATTGAAAGCCTTAATTCATTTTATCCTTATTTTCCTGTGTATACCTACACTCTATGCTCAGGAAATCAGCATCGCGGGACGACTTATAGATCAATCTACGGAAAGACCTATTCCCCATGCATCTGTTTCTCTACTCGACCATACTGGCCAGGTGGTCGCTTTTAAGTCTTCCGAAAAGGA
>DAIQRP010000052.1:16439-18040 GCA_036786125.1 Sphingobacterium sp. | reverse complement strand
CACAGACCATACCTGAGGAGGCTAAAGACCTATTAGGGCGCTGGGACTTAACTGTAGATCAGGCTGGCAAAGAGGTGCCCTCCTGGATAGAAATAAAATTATCCGGTTTTAATACCTTGGTAGGCGCATGGGTGGGAGATTCTGGATCTCAACGACCGATATCACATATTAAATTAGAAAATGGAAAGTTTTCCTTTGCCATTCCTCCACAATGGGAAGGGGGGACAGGGGATTTTATTATAGAAGGAGAGTTAATTTCAGGAACATTAAAGGGAAGTATTACCACGAATAAAGGTGAGAAATATACCTTTTCTGGAGAGCCAGCACCCTATTTAAAACGAAATGCAGCAGTGCAGTGGGCAGAGCCGATTACCCTGTTTAATGGAAAAGATCTAACGGGATGGAAACCCTCTTCCGAAGATAATCAATGGGAGGTAATTGATGGTATCTTAACCAATAAAAAGGCAGGAGCCAATTTAATTAGTGATCAGAAATTTGAAGATTTTAAATTAGAAGCTGAATTTAGATATGCTGAGGGAGGAAATTCAGGAATCTATCTGCGTGGACGCTATGAACTTCAAATAGAAGATTCTCCGAAAGGCAAACATCCAGGGGCCATCTATTTCGGAGGGATATATGGCTTTCTAGCACCCAATGAAATGGTGACCTTAGGTCCTAATGAATGGCAAAAGTACGAGGTTACCTTAATCGGTCGTCTAGTAACGGTTGTGGCAAATGGAAAAACCATTATTTCGAATCAGGAAATTCCTGGAATTACAGGTGGAGCTTTAGATAGCCACGAAGGAGAACCAGGGCCGATCTATCTACAAGGAGACCATACGGCTGTAGAATTTAGAAAGTTAGTTATTACACCAGCTAAAAAATAAACAGCTTGTTAAGGTTGCACATAATATAAAAAAAGCCTCTTTAGAGGCTTTTTTTATTTACCTATAGTTCGGTATTAGCAGCTGTAGAAATCTCCGATACTCGTTCTGTGTGAACCTGAGATGCTTTTCTGATATCGAGAATTAAAGAGCTTTGCATATTTGATTATTATAATAATTATGCAGAGATTTGAATTTTAATTCTGCTTATGAAAGTTCAGGCAATAGAAACGTTAATAGACTATTATAAAATAGGTGAACCCGAAGAATTATCTTTTTATTCTGCCGATTTGGATGCTAAAAAACCACATTTTCATGCGAATACGAGAAAGTTCTGTACCTATAACAAAACGTATAATAGGAGGGATTACTATAAGATTGTTTTTTTAAAAGGGGAGGCGGTTATTAATTATGGAGGCAAGATGATGACAATTGAAAAGCCCTCTTTATTATTACCTTCTCCTCAGGTTCCATATCATTGGGATAAAAAAGAGGAAAGTCAAAGTGGGTACTATTGTTTATTTAACTTGGAATTTATCCATGGTCATTCCCAGTTTGATTTTTTAAAAAATTCCTCTTTATTTAAAAATTGGTCTAATCCGATATTTACCTTAACGGAGAAGCAGCAAGCGCGTATTTCGGAATATTTTGAACGTATGATGGAATTATCATTAGAGAGATATACCCATAAAGATGATATGATCCGGAATCTGCTCG
>DAIQRP010000052.1:10698-16429 GCA_036786125.1 Sphingobacterium sp. | reverse complement strand
TAATGTTACACGATTTATTTTTAAACTGTCCACATCGGATTAAGGAAAATGTAGAACAGGGGACATCCAGAATATATATGCAATTCGACCGCTTATTGCAGCAGCAGTTTCCATTGGATTCACCCAATTACCCGCTACAGTTAAAGAGTCCTGCAGATTTTGCCAAGCGCTTGCATGTGCATGTGAATCATTTAAATCATTCCATTAAAGCGGAAACAGGAAAGACAACGAATAGCCTTATCAAGGAAAAGATTTTCCAGGAAGCTCAGTTACTCTTAAAGTATACCGATTGGGATATTGCCGAAGTGGGGTATGCTTTAGGATTTGAAGAGCCGGCATATTTTAATACATTTTTTAAAAAATATAAGCAGACAACACCCCTGCAATTTCGGAAAGCGCTGCAGCTAGACAGCCTTTAGAAGTAGTTTATTATATTTGATTTTTATAATAATTAATTTGATTTGGATAGATTTCTAGCCAAAGATTGGCCTAATTTTGTCCCATTAAATTAATAATATGCTTCTTCAACAAAAATCAGCCAAGCGGATTGCTCAGGCAACGGTATTAGGCTTTTTATCGATCCCACTTTCGGGATTTATTGCCGATATGTATATCCCTTCCTTACCTAGTATTGCTCAGGATTTGCAGATTTCGGAATCTCAAGTACAGCTTTCATTAACGTTATTTTTTCTGAGTATCGGTATCTCCCAATTTTTTGCAGGCTCTATTTTGGATAGTATTGGCCGCTATCGTCCCACACTTATTGCCTTGACATTTGTCGGTTTAAGCAGCATCCTCATTGCTAATACAGGCAGTATAGAACTGATCTACCTGATGCGGATTATCCAAGGTATGGCTATAGCCGTTGTAGTTGTGGCAAAACGTGCTTTTTTCGTGGATCTATATACGGGAGATAAATTAAAAAATTACCTGAGCTACTTTACGATTATTTGGTCATGTGGACCTATTTTAGCGCCCTTCTTTGGAGGTATTATCCAAAAATATCTGCATTGGGAGGTGAATTTTTATTTTTTAGCGGCTTATGCATTTTTACTCCTATTACTTGAATTACTGATAAGTGCAGAGACCTTAAAGGAAAAGCGGAAGTTTGAACTGACTCCCATCATTAAGCAATATGCCGAGTTTATGAAAAATAAATCCTTTGTTATGGGTTTATTAATTCTGGGATTTGCCTATTCAATAGTAATGATTTTTAATATTGCCGGCCCTTTTGTTCTCAAAAACTATTTTCACGAAAACCCATTTATTATCGGCTTATGTACGCTGATTTTAGGTACCTCCTGGATGATTGGTGGATTTGTGAGTAAATATCTGATGCATCTGCCCTTGACTCATAAGATTTTTACAGCTGTATGTGTACAGACGGTTTTAGTGCTTTTATTAAATTTATTTGGGCTTGTCGGTAGTCATCTTTGGATATTTATTGCATTTGGATTTTTCATTCATATCTGCTCTGGATTTTTATATAATATTTACTTTGTTCAAAGTATGCTGTATTTTCCTAAAAATCCAGGTATGGTAGGAGGGCTTTTAGGTTCCATCGTATATATTATTACTTCTGCCAACAGTTGGATAATTTCCAATGTCGGTACGGTCAGCAGTCAGCATGATTTATCGTTGCGGTATTTGTTATACTGTGTTATCTTGTTGATATTCTGTATGCTGGCTGTTCGTATTCTTAAAAAAGCACAGCAAGCTGCGGTACTAGATTAGATTTTTCTAATGTATATGAATTATTCAACGATTTAAGATATTTTCGTCTAGAATTAATTCGTAAGATATTATGTTAAATATACTTTTGGTGGAAGATGAGCAACGTGTTGCGGACTTTATCCGCCGTGGTTTAATGGAATCGGGCTATCAGGTGAGCTTAGCATATGATGGGGCAATGGGATTAAAACTGGCTTTAGAACAGGATTATGATTTAATTATTTTAGATATCATATTGCCCCATCTCAATGGAACTGAAGTCTGCAAGGAAATTAGACGATTTAAAGCGGATACCCCGATTATCCTATTGACAGCGCTGGCTACTATAGAAGATAAGCTCGCTGGATTTAATACAGGTGCGGACGATTATATTACGAAGCCTTTTCATTTCGAAGAATTACTCGTACGTATTAAAGCCTTAAACCGTCGGGGGCAGATGAGCATGCCTACTTTACAGTATACCGTACAAGATTTACGTATGGATTGTTATAAGAAACAGGTCTATCGTGGAGAGCAGGAAATTATACTTACAGCTAAAGAGTACGCCCTATTGGAGTATCTGATGGTCAATAAAAATCGCGTGATGTCCAGATTCCAAATTGCAGAGGCTGTTTGGGGTATCGGTTTTAACCGGGGTACCAATCTAATAGATGTCTATATTAACTACCTCCGTTCTAAAATTGATAAAGGTTTTGAAGTGAGTCTACTGCAGACGGTTGTCGGTATGGGCTATATGTTAAAGGATGAAAACAAGTAGTATATAGATGACTATACGCGCTAAAATGACTTGGCAACTGACGGGGTTATTTGCCAGTTTACTTCTGATGGTACTCTTGGTAATCTATAGTATGGTATCCAATGATCTGCAACGTAACTTTTTTAAACGCCTGGAAGATAGGGCTTATATTGTCGGACACCATTATCTCGCACAGGATAACTTCACCAAAGAGCAGTTTGCTGAAGTGCAGGTGAAACTTCCGCGTACCTTAGAGCAGGAGCATATTCGAATTTATGACTTAAATCATCAGGCTGTATTTATTAAAGAGGATAGCCTCAGTTGGGATAAGCGTTATATCAATCAGATTATTGCTCAGAAATATTGGGAGAATAAACAAGGAGATACATCAGCTGTAGGTATTTATTATCAGGATAATTCTGGAGATTTTGTCATTATTGCTTCTGCCGACAATAGCCGAGGCAAGGAATCTCTAAGGGATTTATTGTATGCTATGATTGTCGGATATCTCATCGCTATTTTAAGTATTATGTTGTTAGGACGGGCCTTAGCCGATTTAATCTTAACACCTATAACCTATATGAATAAACATATGCAGGCTATGGAGGTGAATAAACTTAATCAGCGATTACCTATTAAAGATGAGGAAAGCAATGATGAAATCGTCAATCTGATGAAGACCATTAACCTGCTTTTCGAGCGCTTACAGCAAAGTTTTTTAAGTCAACAGGCTTTTGTTTCGAATGCTTCACATGAGTTAAAAACTCCTATTGCAGCTTTAATGGGCAATGCAGAAATTGCCTTGCGTAAGGAACGTACGGCAGAAGAATATCAGGCGGTATTAACCGGTATTGTGCAGGATAGTAGTCGTTTAGATGGGCTTATACATCAGCTTTTAGCCTTGGCGCAGATTGATGTTCAGATTATTCAAAAGGAACCTTTTATATTAGAAACCATGGTCTGGGAGATGATGGATGAAATCCTAAAGGACTATCCGCAGATGCAGGTTAATATTTTTTTAAACTGTGCACTGCCTCTGGCTGAGATCAAACTCTATGGGAATATACATTTATTAAAAATAGCCCTCGGCAATATTATCCACAATGCTTCCAAATTTTCGGATAATAAAGAAGTCAAAATTACCATCTTTCAGGACCATCAAGAAGTTTGTTTTCAGATTGAAGATCAAGGAATAGGTATTCCTCCCAAAGATTTAATGCATATAGACGAAGCATTCTATCGAGGCGGCAATACCTTTGGTTATTCTGGTGTAGGATTGGGATTATCAATGTCTACGAAAATCATTCATCTGCATCAGGCGACTATAAATTTTGAATCGGTATGGAAAGAAGGAACAACAGTAAGTATTAAATTTCCTTATTCTGCAGACATTAGAAAAAATTAATGACTTTCTAATCCATTTCACAGATGAGTTAAAATCGGCTCTAATACGCATGAATTAGTTTTGAATGATTCAAGGATAGGCCTTGAATATTCAAAATTAATTTTAGCATGCGTGATATAAAATATTACCTCAGCTGTTTCATTTTTATGCTGCTATTTGGGCAGCAACAAGCTTGGAGTCAGAATCGAAGCGTACAGATTAAATTTATCGATCAACAGAGTAAAACAAGTATTTCGGGGCTTACTATTCGGGATGTCGCTCGGGATATTCAATTGACCAGCGATGCTGAGGGGAGGGTTGAGCTGACCTTAAATGAGGATCCTTCCCGCTTTTTAATCCGTGCTATTGGATATCAAGCCAATGAGTTCTTTTGGTCTTTAAGCAATGTGCCTGCAGTAGTTCCTCTGGAATCTACCGAGCAGGAATTAGAAACGATCGTAATTACGGGATATACCAAGCAAGCTAAAATTCATACCACAGGAGCTGTATTCACACTTCCTGCTCGGGAGATGGGGCAGATGCCCGTTAGTTCTTTCGATCAAAGTCTTCAGGGGCAGGTGCCAGGTTTATATGTCGCATCTCCTTCGGGTCAGCCAGGTACGGCCGGGCGTATCAGTATTCGAGGTATAGGTTCCCTACAAAGATGCAGCTGCAACAGCGCAATACGGTTCTCGGGGTGCCAATGGCGTACTTGTCATCAGCTCCAAGAAAGGAAATGCCGTAGCTCAGGGGAAATCCCAGATTAATTATAATCATCAATTTGGGATTTCTACGGTCAATAATTCAAAATGGGATATGATGAATTCCGCCGAACGCTTGCGATTTGAAGAAATATTACAAGATCCGACACTTCCAGGATGGGCTTATTCTAGGAATAATCCCTATAAAATCCATAATCAAGTGCAGCTCCCTAAAACGGAACAAGATTATGTCTATGGAGACCAACGATTACAAGAGCTTGCCGCTCAAAATACCGACTGGCGAAAGTTACTTTTTCGTACAGGAAAGACACAGATGCATGATTTAAGCCTTAGTATACATACCGAAAATACCTCTGTATTTTCATCTGTAGGGTATTTCGATCAGCAGGGCGTATTGCCGCAATCGGGGCTAAAACGTATGAACTTTAATACAGGTGTAGCCCATCAACGTGGAGCTTTTTCTACTCAAATGCATGTGAATTTAGCGGCGGTAGATGTACGCCTTTCCGAGTCGGATTTTGATGTTTCAGAAACCAATCCCGTGGCGGCAGCTTATTTTTCTTTACCTTATGATAGCCCCTATGATGCCGAGGGGAATTTAAATACGGGAGTCAATCGCTTTGGAGCAAATGCACTCTCCATGTATCAGGATATGAGTAGAAAGCAAAAACAATATAAGTCTGTGCTTTCTGGAAATTTTGCCTATCAGTTGTCGGATAATTTTAAGCTGACAAGTACACAGGGTTTGGATTTTCAACAGATTGCTGAACGACATATTATTCGACCGGATACCTATTTCGGAGAATTAGTTGAACCTGGAGAACGTGGTTCCTATGAGCAGATGACAAGTAATTACCTGAGTTTCATATCGAATATAGGCATGAACTTTCAAAAAAGCTGGTCGGCACATTTTATGGAGGTAATCGCCTTAGCTGAGATGAATAGACAGCAGCGGGATAGTTATGGATTTATCGGTTATGGTTTAATTCCGGGATTCGATCAGTATCCTGCTGGCATCAGTCCTGGGACTGCAGACAATAACTTGATCCCACAGATTCAAGGGGCTCACACTTCCAATCTTTTAGTCTCTCAAATTGGTCTTTTCCGCTATTCATATGCAAATAAATATACCCTTACAGCTAGCTTGCGTCGAGATGG
>DAIQRP010000052.1:6506-10688 GCA_036786125.1 Sphingobacterium sp. | reverse complement strand
GAAAATCGCTTTAAATATTTCTATGCTTTGGGTGGAAGCTGGAATCTTAAAGGCGAGGATTTCCTTGCCAAGCTGCAGCCGCTTAGTACAGCAAGGTTGCGCATAAGCCATGGCTTAACTGGAAATGCGGCAGGATTTGCGAGCGATTTTGGCTACCGCAGATTATATCAGGCCGGTCAGTATAATGGGCAAAACTCCTATCTGCCTTTTAATCCTGGAAATGCAGAGTATAACTGGGAGATGAACCGGATGTCGGATATCGGCTTGGAGCTCGGCTTCTTTCAGAATAGACTGCTTTTTGAATTGGATTTATACCATCGGTTAACCTCCAACCTATTTGTCGACCGCAGATTATCTGCGACCACAGGCTTTGAATCTATGCCTGATAATTTGGGGAAAATACGGAATGCCGGAGTGGAACTCCGCCTGGCTGGAGACCTGATCCGTAAGAATGATTTTCAATTGAATTTAGGATTGAATCTGGCGTATAATAAAAATAGAATTGTCAGCTTAGGAAAGGAGCAAGAAATAATTACCGAAGATTATTCCATACATCGTGTAGGTCATGCTTTAGGTCATTTTTATATGGTTCGATGGGCTGGAGTTAATGCCGAAACGGGGGCTCCACAATATAGAGATATCGATGGGCAGATTACGGAAGTCTTTAATCCCGAGGATGCGGTATTAGTGAAAGGATCATTCGACCCTCCAATTAAAGGAGGTTTGACAGCAAGAGTTTCTTATAAAAATATTAGCCTAAGTACATTATTTACTTTTATTCATGGCATGTACCGCCTGAATACCGGAGAGTTATACCGGACTTCGGCGGATGCGAATTACAGAATATACAATCAGTCGAGGTCGATGTTAGCTATCTGGCAGAAGCCGGGAGATCAGTCGGCACATCCTGGAGCTCAATATCCTCGATATATGACCGATAGAGAGCTGCAATCAGCAGATTATATTAAACTCAGAAATATTCATTTGAATTATAAGTTGGGTCTTAAGGAACAGGCTGCAAAATATCTAAAGCAGGTTAACTTTTTTGTTCAAGGACAAAACCTGATGACTTGGACTAAATTTAATGCGCAGGACCCAGAGGACGATAATAATTGGTATCAATATGAATATCCACTTCCACGAACCATTACAGCGGGTGTTCAATTAACTTTTTAAGAGATGAATCGTATAGAAAAATTATTTTTAAGCTTAACATGTATGCTATTACTATGTTCAGGCTGTAATAAAATGCTGGATTTACAACCCAAAGATTATATAGATGAAAAGGAAATCTATAGCTCTATCAGCAGATTTGAAGGCGCTGTTTTAGGCTGTTATACCGATTTAAAAGCAGAAAATACAATCCTTATCGGAGCCGTAATGTCGGATGAAGCTAAGATTGATCCTCAAAATATAGGGGTGGATGGCTTTGCCGGAAATTTATACCGTTGGGTAGCAACTTCCGATGATGAAATCATCTTTGATATCTGGAAAAATTACTATCAGCAGATCTATCGGGTTAATGTCTTATTAAATCATATCGATATGGTCCCCGATGATGGGCAGCCCGAAAAGATAGCTCATCTGCATGCCGAACTGCTTCTATTGCGGGCGTATTTGCATTTTGAACTACAACGCGTTTTTGGGGTTTATGAAGAAGCTGAGGAACATTATGGAATTCCGTATGTAGTAGATACAAATCTGTCGAATAAACCTAAAAAGATGAGTACCGCCAACTTTTATACTTATCTATGGAAAGATATTCAGCAGGCTGAATCTTTGGGTTTTGCGGAGTATAGAGACAGCCGTTTTAATGCCGTCTCTGCGCAAGCTTTAGCAGCGCGTATCGCGCTCTATGCAGGACATAATGAACGAGCTATAGCCTATAGTACGGCAATTATAAGTAAGAGTAGCTGGACAGCAGCAGCGGATTATCCAAAGATATTTAAAGATCAAAGCTCTGCAGAAGTGCTATTGAGGTTGAAAAGAAATCAAGCGGATGCATTTAGACCCAATAATCTATTTGAAGATTATAGCTCGGGCAAGAAACTATTTTCCATCAGTAATAAACTTAAATCTACACTGCAGGCAGAGTCAGGACTTAGAAGTGAATTTTTAGAGCAACATGAATCTGCCGGAGGGCCGGGAATTTGGAAATATCCTGGAAATAGCTATTCTGACCGAATTAATGATGTGAAAGTTTTTCGCTTGGCTGAAATCTATCTTATTCGTGCGGAAGCTTATCTCAAATTAGGGCAGCAGGATGCGGCTTTAGCTGATTTAAATCTACTGCGTAGGCAGCGTCAAGTCGAAGAAATTCATAAACCGAGTCTTGATCAGTGGGATATCTTACAGGAACGATTTGTAGAATTAGCATTTGAAGGACATCGCTATTTTGATTTAAAACGATATAAGTTGAATATAGAGCGGATCAAGTCTGATTTAGCGCTTCCTACAGATCCGCTTACCTTGTCTATTACAGATGCCGCATACCATATCGATATCCCATTGCATGAACTTCAAGTCAATCCAGATATAAAATAGGTATTCTTCCCTCGGGATAAATAGTCAATCGGTTTAGGCATTGCTTTAGGGCAGTGCCTTTTTTATCCATTGCTGACTTTAGAGGCCAATATTAACTACGACAACATCTTTATTATGGAAAGCAGGGTGGTAGGAGGCAATTCTTCCTTCTCTTTTATAATAGGCTAGCTCCTCATATACACGGTCTTTTAAAACGCCTTTTCCTTTACCGTGGATAAAGCGTATTTCAGCATAGTCATGATAAATCGCCGCATCCAAAGTTTCACGTAATTTAATAATAGACTCCTCAATCATATCTTCGGGGGATAGACCGTAGGTATTACGTAAAATGGCTTGAGTATGTAAATCTACTTCAAAAGGAGGCTTTTTCATTGCATCTATTTAGTTGTTGGAACAAATTTACATTTATATCCTTAATTATAGAAAAGAAAAGCATAGCAATCCATAGGAGGCTTTCTGTTTTCAGCCTATATACGGATTATATTTAATTGAGAGTAATGGCTGATCTTCCCTTTATTTAAATCATAATTGCTTCATAAAATGAAGAATGCCATTTTTTTATGGAGGCAGCAATTTCATATTCTTCAAATTGAGCATAATTCAACATCAGATTTTCAAGTTGATCAATCATTTCCTGATAGTCTGGGAGATATCCATTAATATCGGCATAATCGCTTATGATATCTAACAACTTCTTATGAATATCAAATTCTTCAGATTTCTTTTGATGGATTAAAGAAACTTCGGCTAATTTGTTTGATTCACGATATCCTGATTCTATATGTTCATTACAGACTTTGTTAAACATTTCGCAGCATTCCATGAGCTCTCTCCGTAAATCTTCAATTTTTATTTTGAGATTCTCAATAACGGTAATGATACGTTCTTGTAAAACAGTCTCTTTTGAAATTAAAGACATGGACTAGGGGATTTTAGATTAAATAAATAAGTTAACTATTTGTAAACAAATTCAATACGCTAATTGTTTTGTTAAATTTTGTTTTGGAATTTCATAACTCTGGATGCTTGGATTTAGGCAATAAAAAAAAGCAGCTACTGTAAAGTAGCTGCTTTTTTTCTTAAGGATTGGTCGACCATAGTGAAGCTGATTTCAGCATGGCTCTCCGTGGTAACTTTAAATTGGCCACAATTAATTCGGCAAAATCTTCGGGTTGTAATACTTTATCCTGATCTCCATCTGTTAGCCCTAAATCTATAGACATATCTGAAGCAATGGTGCTAGGCATTAAGGTGCAGACGCGGATATTGTGCTTTCTTACCTCACGCATTAAGGAGTCTGAAAGACCAATTACAGCAAATTTTGAAGCCGAATACGCCGAGGTGGTCGCTGCTCCATTTAATCCTGCAGTAGAGGAAACATTAATAATATCGCCTATATTCTTTTCCACTAATAGGGGTAATACCGCTTTAGTGACATAGTAGGTACCTAATACATTTGTATTTAAGATATTAACCCATGTTTCAGGCTCCATATCTAAAAATGATGCGAAAGAGGCTATTCCAGCATTATTTACTAAAATATCTACCGTCCCTAATTCTCCTATTATTTGTTGAATTCCTTCTTGTACTGCTTTAAAATCGGCTACATCGAATACCGCGTAAGTAGCCTGTACACCG
>DAIQRP010000052.1:5728-6496 GCA_036786125.1 Sphingobacterium sp. | reverse complement strand
TCCTAAACCTCTACCACCTCCTGTAATAATGGCTTTTTTACCTTTTAAATTTTCCATTTTCTAAAAATTAAATATGTTTAGATTCTACTAACGTTCTTTTATTGACATATTGTACGAGATGTACCAAGGCGAGCAGCGCTCCTAAAGAAGCCATTCCTACACCTATTAAAGCGGGACTATTATATCCAAAGTTATATAAAATAGGAATACCTCCTAAAAAGGCTCCTAAGGTATTACCTAAGTTAAAGCTGGCTTGACCTGCAGCTGCGGCTAAAGTTTCCGCTCCTTTTGCGGAATTAATCAACATCATTTGTAATGGAGGTCCGATGGTAAAGGAGATCATTCCTGTGAAAAATGACATAACATAAGACATCCAGGAAATATCGGCCGTAAAATAGACCACACAAAGGCAGCAGGCCATGGCGCTAAAGCTCGCAATTCCGGCTTTAGTTGGAGAGATCGTAACCACCAGCTTTCCACCGAGAAAGTTTCCGAAAAACATACCTACACCGACTAATATCATAATCAGAGGAACGCGATCCGGAGCCAAGCCACCGACATGAATAACCATAGGAGCGATATAGGATATCCATGCGAATAAGCCCCCAGTACCAATTGAAATCACCGCCACTAATAACCAGGCTTCCAATTTTTTAAAATAATTTAACTGCGTCAAAATGGTATTTCCTTTTCTTTTGTCTGGATCTTGAGGTAACCAAAAATAAAGCGCAAGGAAGGTTATTAAACCCAAAAGAGAAATGACAATAT
>DAIQRP010000052.1:0-5485 GCA_036786125.1 Sphingobacterium sp. | reverse complement strand
ATAAAAAATAACAGCATCAGAAATATTAATACATTCTTAGCTGGATACTTTCCAGTGAACATGACTAATGTAGGTGCGCCTACAACTACTCCCATAGCATAGACAGCAATTAAATGTGCTGCTGAAGGAATATCAATATTTAAATCTTTGGCAATATCCGGGAGAATTCCCATCATTGTAAATTCTGTCATACCAATGGCAAGACCGCCAAAGGCAAGGGCTATAAGTCCTTTATTCATTGTGTTTTATAGGGGTGTTAAATATAATTAAACACTGCAGAAGAGTGTCTAAGTGAAATGCTTTTCTTTTTCGTTGACAAAAGTAGCTAATATAAATTAAAGTAAAAATAAAAGCCACAAGAGTTTGAATTGTGGCTTTTATTTTAGACTATTTGGCACGTAAGTATTGATTAGGCCAGCTGACGGGAATATTGATTTCTTCAGCAACTTGAAATGCAAAATGTGGATTTCGTAAAAGCTCCCTGCCTATTAAAACGATATCCGCCTGTCCTTGTTGTAAAATATATTGAATCTGTTGAGCGCTGGTGATAAGTCCTACAGTGCCAATCAGCATGCCCGATTCTTCTTTAATGCGCGTAGCAAATGGTACTTGATAGCAAGGTCGAGTGATAATCTCCTGCTCTCTGACAGCTCCTCCAGTGGAGACATCAATAACCTCTACCCCCTTGTCTTTTAATATTTTTGATAAAGCGATAGAAGAGGGGAGGTCCCATCCACCAGGAGCCCAATCTGTAGCAGAAATACGTACCCATAAGGATTTACCTTCCAAAATTGGTTTTACGGCGTCGATAATTTCCAATAGAAAGCGAGTTCTATTTTCCAGCGAACCGCCATAGGCGTCAGTACGCTTATTAATCAATGGAGATAGAAATTGATGTATTAAGTAACCATGTGCGGCATGCAATTCAATAATTTCATAGCCTGCAGCTACAGCTCGTTCTGCCGCCTGTTTAAACAGGTCAATATGCTGTTGAATATCGGCTAAAGATAATTCAAGAGGTGGATGATCTTCGGGATGGTATGGGATATTGGAAGAGGAAAGAGTCTGCCATCCATTTTCCGTAGTCGGAGCAAGCTGTTTCACCTGTTTCCAAGGGAGATCTGTGCTGGCTTTACGTCCAGCATGGGCGAGCTGTATTCCGGGTATGGAACCTTGGCTTTTAATAAAGGCTGTAATCTGCTTATATTTTTCTATATGTTCATCCTTCCAAATACCCAGATCGGCATAAGAAATTCTACCTTCGGGACTGATGGCGGTGGCTTCCTGAATAATTGCACCCATTCCGCCCATGGCAAACTTTCCTAAATGTACCAGATGCCAGTCGTTCGCAAATCCATCTTCCGCGGAATATTGGCACATCGGAGAAACGACTAATTTGTTTTTTAGTGTGAAATTTTTTAGGGCTAATGGTCCTAAATTATATGGGTGATTTGACATATGGGAATATTTAAAAATCTATTTCGTCGCAATCTATGGTTTTTATCTCTACAAATAATCTGTGGAATGACTCCATCTCAGAACCATCTCTTATCACATGGTGAATCTGATGGTTGACCGTATTCCACCATCCATAAGTGAAAACTTCCTGAAAAGCTAAACGTTCTGCATCTGTGGAGTTCATAATATCCTGATATTTTGCTTCTAAATATTCAGGGATTGAATTATTCTTTTTCTGCTCATCGGTCAGTTTTCTAAAGGCAGTGAACAGCTGAGTATTGCCTGGTTGTAAGGCTTGAGCCCAGTATTGAATTTCAGTATTATTCGCTTGATATTGCAATAAAGTTTCAGGATGCAGGCGTCCTTTGATTTCTGCTTGTAGCGCAATATAGGTTTCCTCTAGATAGCGTGAAACACTTCGTTTAAAGGAAACAAAAAAAGAATCGTTAACAATTTTATATCCATTTAATTCTTGAACTAATGCCTGATAGTTATGTTCTAAATCCTGGAGAGCAGCCTCTCCCGCGATTTGATCATTATAATATAAATACCAATTTGTAGAAATTAAACTATAGCTATCGCGCAGCTCTTTTTCCGAGTATTTTGTGGCATTATAGCGGCCTTCATAACTGCAGAGCTCATCCTCAAATTTAAATGTTTTTATTTGCGCCTGACCCAGTTGAATAGCAAAGCAAAAGACCAAGAGATATATCATCTTATTCATGTTATAAATATAAGATTCCTTTTGTTAATCGTATATTTTATATCTTTAGATTTTTAATAATTTACAATGCCAGAACTAAAAATCAATGGAATAGAGTTAGAAATCTGCGCTAACTCATCGGCTTCTGCACTTGCAGCCCAAGAGGCGGGAGCCAGCAGAGTGGAGTTATGTCAAAATTTGGAAAATGGAGGAACCACTCCTTCTGCCGGACAGATTCTTCAAACGCGTGCAGATTTACATATTGGAATTCATGTTTTAATACGTCCACGTGGAGGTAATTTTCTATATACAGAATCAGAAGTTACTGAAATGATAGCGGATATAAAATTTTGTAAATCAGCGGGGGTAGATGGTGTTGTTATAGGAGCATTAACAGCCGAAGGGCAGGTGGATAAGGAAATCTGTAGCCGATTAATCGATGCTGCAGAAGGCATGCATTTGACTTTTCACCGTGCTTTCGACCGATCTGTAGATCCATTTAAAGCGATGGATGATTTAATCAAACTTGGCTTCCACCGAATATTAACTTCAGGATTACAGCATTCAGCATGGGAGGGTAGAACTTTACTTAAAGAGCTACAAATAAAAGCGCAGGACAAAATTGTAATTATGGCTGGGGCTGGTGTTCATGCCGAGAATATGGCTGAGCTTATTCAGCAGACTGCGGTAAGAGCGGTACATAGCTCAGCTAAAGATATTTTGCCTTCAGCTATGAGATATAATAATTCGACTATTACGGAGATGAATGAGGATACTTGGTATACCTCAAAAGAAAAAGTCCACCAATTGGTAGACATCTTAAAAAACCTATAAAGTTGCGTAAAGCAACTTTATAGGAAAAATAAAAAATTTCTTATTTAGCTTCTGAAGCTAATTGGTTTAAGATAGCATCGTTCTTAACGATTTGGCTCTTTTTAGACATTTGAGATCTAGAACCTAATTCCACGTTAGAACCTAATTTTAAAAACTGAACTTCAACACGTGCAACAGTTTTATTTCTTCTATCTTTTCTTTTTAAGCGTGTAACTCCCATTTTCTTTAATATTTATTATGTTCAAATAAAACGAGGTCGGAAGCGGATTCGAACCGCTGTAGGAGGTTTTGCAGACCTCAGCCTAGCCACTCGGCCATCCGACCCTTTGTCCCTTGAGGGAATGCAAAAGTAAAATTAATATTTGAATTATGAAAGCTTTTGATGATAATTTTTCGAAGTTCCTTCTTTCGCCTTTATTATCAGCCTCTTAATTTTTATAGTATTTTTTGAGAAAATAGTTTTCTGCGCATTAAACACAGTTTTTGGACTATTTTTTCTTGGCATCTCTCGCAGATTGCGACAAAAGTAAGAAATATTTTTTTGGATTTTACTATAGAAAAAGAAGGATTTGTCAGCTGAATAAGGAAATATAAATTTCCACTGCAGGGAGCTGCTGAATATCTTCGACTTAGCCTATAATCACCTAGCAAGATAAATGTTAATTTATATATAGGAAGTGCCATTATGGATTGCAGCTTATTTAAAGATCTGCTGAGTTTCCCTAAGCTATAGCGTGAAGTACGGCTAGTTTATAATAAATACGGCTAGTTTATAATAAAATAGACAGCGAAAAAGCATTTAGAATTATTATGTCTATTTTTTTAGACAGCATCATTTTATAGCTCGAATTATGTATGTTCTTAAAAATTAAGTATTTATGTTTTATTTAATGCTTTGGCTTAGAACTTGAATCATTATGTTCAAGAGTTATAGATTTGGAGATATCTTAACTTAAATATATTCAATTACTAAATTTACGAAAATGAAAAAATTAGTATTATCAGCAGCAGCAGTTTTGTGTTCAGCTGGATTATTTGCTCAGTCATCTTTAGGATATGGGATCAAAGCTGGTGTTAACTTTCCAAGTTACAGCTATGGTAATTCAAATGATCTTTCTGATACCAAATCTTCTACAAACTTTTCGATTACAGGTTATTTAGATGCGCCTATTACGCGTAATTTCACTGTTCAGCCTGGAGTATCCCTTCAAGGTAAAGGAGCGAAATTAAACGTGGTTAATTTAGGTGATAATACCTTCACTGAAAAGCAAAATACCATGTGGTTAGAAGTTCCAGTTAACTTCGTAGCTAAACTTCCTACAGGTGAATCAGGAAACTTCTATATTGGAGCTGGTCCTTATGTAGCTTTTGGTTTAAGTGGTAAAAATAAATATGAATATTCAGGCTCTAACTCATCAAGCCCAAGATCTTCGGAAGTAGATTTTAAATTCGGTAAAGATGAGACTTTAAAAGGAACAGACTTCGGTTTGAACTTTATTGCAGGATATCACCTGACTTCCGGACTATCTATTAATGGTGGTTATGGCTTAGGTTTAACTAATATCGCGGGAGCTAAAGCTAGATCTACGGATATTAAAAATCGAGTATGGACTGTAGGTATTGGTTTTGCTCTTTAGGCTAAGAAAATCCTTTATTATAATTTAAATTAAGAAGCCGTTCCTATTGGAACGGCTTTTTTTATGTCTTTCTGATATCGGAGAGGGAACTTTTAATTTAAAGAGAAAAATTTATCCGTGAGATTGTAAAATAGCTTATGAAATTCATTATATCTTCCTATTTTTAGTTTATATTTTAGGTTGTGCATAAAACCTTAAGTATATCTTTTTGTTTAATGGTTACTAAATTTAGATTTATGGAGAAATTCTATTCTTATCCGTTTTATATTAAATCGGCTTGTATTTTAATTACCATTTTAATTGCTGGGTACTTGGCTAAAGTAGGTAGTTTAATTTTGGTGCCTTTGATATTAGGGTCCTTATTTGCATTATTATTATTGCCTTTATGTCGGTTTTTTGAGCGTATAAAAATACCTCGAACCTTTGCCAGTATTATTTCTGTCATTTTATTTTTCGGATTTATATTCGGGGGCTTTTATCTTTTAGCTTCACAACTGACGATTTTAAAAGATGACTATCCGGCCTTTGAGTCTCAATTGTCGGGTTTATTCCATAATCTACAAGAGTGGATCAGCAGTAAATTTGGGATTCAATATGATGATCAAATTCAATATCTAACAAATACAGCTAAAAAGTCAGTGGATGCCGGTTCCATTCTTTTAGGTTCTGCCTTGCTTTCCCTTTCTTCACTCTTTATTTTATTGGTGTTTACATTTCTGTATACATTTTTTCTATTGATCTATCGGAGTCACTTGGTGAAATTCCTATTAATGGTGAATAGCGATAAGCATCAGTCTACCGTACTGGATATTGTCTCTCAACTGCAATATGTGGTCAAGAAATACCTTATTGG
>DAIQRP010000051.1:0-18199 GCA_036786125.1 Sphingobacterium sp. | reverse complement strand
ATAACCACATTGTGACCCATAGATTCTTTAGGTAAAGAACCTACGTTTTTGAATGTTAATTCTACAGGCTCTCCAGCTTTAACGCGAAATAATTCTTTGTCAAATTTCATCGCATCATCACCACTTAAAGTCAATGTATTCGTAAGCTCTACATTTTCAATTCCTGGAACAGTTTCTACAGCCGTTTCTTCAGTTGAATTTTCAGATACAGTTGATGTTTTAGTTTCTGTATTGCCACCACAAGAAGCAAATGAAATTGCTAAAGCTAAGACTGGTGCTACAAATAATTTATTCATTTTTATAATTTTTTATTAATTACTAATATACAGTTTTTTGTAATAAAATGGACAGTAAACTATCCGTATAATGTCAGTTTTTTTCGATCACTAGATTTTGAATCATATTGTAGAGCTGTATCGGGTCGAAAGGTTTCCCGATGACCTGATCCGCACCGACCTCTAAAGCTTCTTGCTGCTCGGAAAGCATCACAGAAGCAGAGATGCTGATAATAGGTGTATGACAGATACGTGGATTCTGATCCTGACGGATTAATTTTATCGCTTCAAAGCCGGAGAGGATAGGCATATGTGTATCCATCATAATAAGATCATAACTTTCTTCTTGGATATAATCTAAAGCTACCTGCCCATTTGGAGCAATTTTAACTTCACAATTCCAGGTTTTTAAAATATTAGAAAGCATAAAACTGTTTAATTCATTATCCTCGGCTACGAGAATTTTTAAAGCATTAAATTTTGGTAATTCCGAATAGAGCGTTTTTGTGCCCGAGGGTTTTTCATATTTGTCTGTCGTATCAAACCAACATTCAAAACTGAATTCTGAGCCTTTTCCATAGGCACTATTCGCATATACTTTACCTTCAAAGAGCTCGGTCAAGCGCTGTACAATTGCTAAGCCCAATCCAGTACCCCCAAATTTCTTAGTAATTCCTTCTTCCGCCTGCTCAAAAGCCATAAAGATCTTTTCTAAAGAATCTGAAGGTATTCCAATTCCTGTATCGGAAACTGTAAATTTTAGACGCGATTTTAATTCATCTCTTTCCATCAAATGAATATGTAGCTGCACATGTCCTTGATTGGTGAATTTAATGCTATTAGCCAGGAAGTTAATTAAAATTTGTTTTAACCTAATGGAATCAGAAATTAGGTAATGAGAGATGTTCTCATCGATTTTTATCGAGAAGTCTAATTTTTTAAATTGAGCCTTATGATAGAATAGGTTATGAAGTTCGTCGGAGAGATCGAAGATAGAAAAGGTTTCTTTTTCGAGTCTCATCATCCCAGAATCAATCTTAGAGATATCTAAAATATCATTGATAATAGTAATTAAGCCTTGGGAAGCTGCTTCCAAACGATTGACCCAATCTTTTTGCTCATCGGAAATATGGGAGTTTTTAAGCATTTGAGTAATTCCGATAATACCATTGATCGGGGTGCGGATCTCATGACTCATATTGGCTAAAAATAGCTCTTTAGATTTTCGAGCGAGTTCAGACTCTTCTTTTGCTTTAGTCAGTTCTATCTTAGATTGCTCCAGCTCTTTATTTTTCTGCTGAATTTCCTGCTGAGTAAATACCTGTTGCATAAAGGATTTGACCTTCGCAATCGTGATGGCAGGACTTAGGGGCTTATATAGGTAATCGACGGCACCGGAATTTAATCCCTGAAGTAAATACTTATCTTCTTTGGATATGGCAGTCACCATAATCGCTATAATATGACTGGTTTTCGGATTGCCTTTTAACATGGATACAAATTCAAAGCCATTGATATTGGGCATTTGAACATCCACTAATGCTATAGATATATTTTCTTTCCAACAGATGCGTAGCGCATCATTAGGATCTGTAGAACTTAAAATATTTAAATTTTCGATTTCTCCGAGAAGAGCGGTTAGGCTAATCACGTTCTCAATTTTGTCATCTATTATTAACAGATTAAGTTTTTCCATGAGAATAGTTATTTTTATGTGTCTAAAGCTACAATAAAATCAAAAATCTCATTGTAACGGTATACTTTATGGTTATTGGATTTTTTTAATGCGGCTTCTGGCATCACCGAAATTTCTGCTTCAAGTGGATTTTGAACAATAGTCAATCCGCCCTGTTGATTTATATAATCTAATCCCATGGCCCCATCCTGATTAGCTCCAGAAAGAAGAATAGCACAACAGTTATTTTTGTAGGCATCAGCGGCTGTCTCAAAGGTAGCATCTATAGCTGGTCTACAATAATTAATGGGAGGGGAAATATCTAAAGACAAACTAAAACAAGGTTCTATTAATAGGTGATAACCAGCCGGAGCAAAGTATACAACGCCTTCCTGAATAGCTTCTTTATCCTGTGCTATTTTTATGGTTAATGGACTTTTTGCGTTTAAATTTTCTTCAATTTTGGAATCATACTTATCATTGCGATGAATAATCACCACCATGGGAATGCGGAATGAAGCTGGGATATTTTTTAATAATTCCACTATTAATGAAAAGCTGCCCGCCGATCCACCTATAAGAATGATTTTTGGTTTATTCATTATATAGCTATCTTCTGATATATATTATGTTGCTTATTGATAATTTTATATTTATGGCTTAAATGACTATTGATCATCGATTCCTTAGAACCTAAACAAAGGAACCCAAATAAACATAAAGATTGATCAAAAAGCTCAAAAACTTTTTTTTGTAAGTTTAAATCGAAATAGATTAATACATTTCTACATGATATTAATTGAAATTCATTAAATACCCCATCGGAAACCAGGTTATGTGTCGAGAATAAAATATTATTCTTTAGCTCATTACTAATGCAGGCCGCATCGTACATCGCCGTATAATAATCCGAAAGTGAGGCCTGACAGCCTGATTTCAGATAATTATCGGAATATCCTTTAAATTTACTGAGGCTATAAATTCCTTTTTTAGCGATATCTAAAACACGTTGACTAATATCTGTACCATATATAAAGGAGCGTTTTAAGAGTTTCTCTTCATGTAAGAGGATCGCTAGTGAATAGGGTTCCTCACCCGTGGAACAGCCTGCACTCCAAATTTTAATACGTGGAAATGTCGCTAAATAATGCAGCACATCAGTTTGCAAAGCCTTATAGTAGGCCGGATCCCGAAACATTTCGGTAACATTTACCGTCATTTCAATAATAAAATGCGTAAAGAAACCTGGCGTATTGGTTAAGGCTGTTTTAAGCGCTAGCAGATCCAGATGCTCCAATTCCATAATACGGGATATTCTTCTTTTTAAAGAAGCTTTGGAATATCCCGAAAGATCCATTCCATTGACATTTTTGACCAGCTCGATTACTTCTTCTAATTCACTATAGGATATCATATTTTTAACTTAGCCAAACACGCATTAATGAAATTAACTTATTTATATCAATAGGTTTACTGATATAATCATTGGCTCCTATTTCAATTGCTTTTTCTTTATCTCCTTTCATGGCCTTTGCCGTCACAGCAATAATAGGAAGTTTAGCAAATTTCTGCTGCTCTCTAATTTTTGTGATGGCTTCAAAACCATCCATTTCAGGCATCATAATATCCATTAGTACCAGGTCGATATGTTCATTATCGGCTAGCAGGCTTAATGCTTCTAATCCATTATTTGCAATTTCTATATGCATATCATAGGCTTCGAATGCACTGCTTAGAGCGAATACATTTCTCATGTCATCATCTGCGAGTAGAATGCGCTTGCCTGCAAGAACCTTTTCCAACATGATTTCTGTAGGCGCATTTAGGGTAGGGCTAGGCTTACTATCCTCCAATTTAATACGGTTCAGGAATAAGTTTACTTCATCTATCAAGCGGTGATTTGATTTTCCAGATTTGAGTACCATAGCTTGAGAATGCTGTAAAATCTGATTGGTATTCTCAGCGGTTAGCTCCATGGCTGTATTAATAACAATCGGTGTATCTTTATACTGCTGTATGGTCTTAATTTCATCCAGAAGATCCATTCCTGAGCGATCAGGAAGATTGATATCCAGGATAATACAATCGTAAGAATTCCCATTAGAAAGAATTTCTAATGCAGATTTAGCGTCAAATGCCTGGTCTACAATGGTATTCTGCCCGTTTAAAGAGTTTTTGATAAAATCACTTTGCAACTCATGATCCTCAATTAAAAGCACCCGCTTTAAAGGAGTTTTTATATTCTCTCGGATTTTATTAAATGCTTTAATTAAAGCATCTTCAGAAACAGGCTTACTTAAAAATCCTATGGCTCCTTCTTTTATGGAATCCGTTTTGGAATAAGTGGCTGCAGACATCATATGCACCGGAATATCTTTAGTCGATGCATTCGCTTTTAATTCTTTTAAAACAGTCCATCCATCCATATTTGGCAACATGACATCCAGAATAATGGCATCTGGAATTATCTCTTTTGCTTTCTCCAAACCTTCATTTCCAGTATGCGATAAAGCGGTTTTAAAACCATTGTCTGTTGCATATTCTTTTAATATCTCTGCGAAATTATAATCGTCTTCAATAATTAATAGTACGGGTTGAATACTATCTGATTTTTGAAGTAGCGGTGTATTTTCCTTTATAGAAACTGCTGCAGGCTGATAAGAATCTTTTAGAATTTCAACTTGGGCATGATCTATTTTCTCGACATATGTTATAGGAATAGTAAAGGTGAAGGTACTGCCTTGATGTTGCTCCGATTCAATGCTAATCTTCCCGGAAAGTAATTGGGCAATTTCTCTACAAATAGAAAGACCTAAACCTGTACCGCCATATTTTCTGCTCGTGGAACCATCTTCTTGTTGGAAGGCTTCAAAGATAAGGGCTTGTTTTTCCTTAGCGATACCAATACCATTATCTTTCACTTGGAATTGGATATGCTGGTCTTTTCTTAAAATATTGAGTGCGACATGTCCATTCTTTTCGGTGAACTTAAATGCATTGGCCAATAAGTTTTTAAGGACTTGAGAAAGTCTGTATTCATCAGAAATAATCTGTTTCGGGATATCGGCTGCTGTGTTAATGCTAAAGTTGATATTTTTATCTGCAGCAGTAGATTTAAACAACTCATTAATTTCTTCTGCTAATTCAGCAATCACAATATGATCTTTTGCCACATCTACATTTCCAGATTCTATCTTCGCCAAATCTAAAAGCTCATTTATTAAATGCAGCAGGTCGGATCCGGCACTATGAATAACAGATGCAAATTTCACCTGTTCAGAATGCAGATTTTCCTGTTTATTATCTTGTAGCAGTTTAGCTAAAATTAAAATACTATTTAATGGAGTTCTGAGCTCATGACTCATATTAGCCATAAATTCAGATTTATACTTACTCGCGAGCTCAACCTCATGAATTTTATCGGCTATCGCTTGTCTCGCTTTTTGAAGGTCATCATTTTGTACAGCTAGAAGATTTGCTTTTTCTTCAAGTTCTATATTTGATTGATATAATTCCTCTTGTTGAACGCGAAGTTCTTCTTCTGAGGCCTCTAGCAAGTTAGTTTTATGCATTAGCTCCTCATTGGTGGTACGCAATTCCTCCTGCTGAGCTTCCAATTCTTCCGTTTGCTGTTGTAATTCCTCTAGCAACTCGGCTAATTTGGAATGCGCCTGTGTGACGGCAAAGGTAATGGCTAAATTGCTACCTAGTTTTTGGAAGAACTCGAGAATATGTTCTTCAAAGGCTTGTTCTGCCGGAGTAATTAACTCGATAAAACCCACACAATTCTCTTCAAAAATTAAAGGAATCAGGTAAATATCTGTGGATAGCTGCTCGGTTAAAGTCGTTTGAACAATTAAGTCTGAAGATTTAATCTTCTGTATAATTTTGATTTCTTTACTCTTTATAAATTCAGCAATCAGGCCATTATCGGAAGAGATAAAGGTTTTTAGCTGACTCTCCTCCGAGATCCCTACAGATGATTTTAATTTAAAAGCTGCGGCATCTTCTTCATACATATAAATGGAGGCCGCTAGGGACTCCGTAATTTTTACTATAGAGCGAAGCGCAATTTCGGCAAGCTCCTTTTCCTTTAAATCGCCGCGGATGCTATTGTCGAATTGAGATAGATTGCCTAATACCCAGTTATTCTTTTCAATCTCTGCAGACATTTCCTTGAGCTCGGTATTATTCTTTTTCGAATTATAAATCGCTTTCTGTAGAATTTTGAACACATTCATAATGCGTACAAAAATAAAAATCAGAATTCCCAGACCGATCGTAATCAGGATATAGGTTTTAGTTTTAGCAGCTTCTATTGTTTGAGAGAACTCTTTCAAATAGGCTGTCCTTTTGGCAATGATATCGGCATTAACCTCATTAATACCAATTTCTATTTCTCTTTTCTGTGCCAGATGGGCGATGTAGGCATTTTCAGAGTTCACTCTAACCTCCTTCATAAAAGCTACTGAATTGGTATATTCATTTAGCTTTTCATGCAGTTGCTGAATAGTAGCTGCATTCGTCTGAAAATAGACATCTTCTTTTTTTAAAACAGCAATAATTTCATTGGAATCTTTAATAACATTATCATTTTCAACTAAATCTTCTGAATTTTTATCGAAAATATAGTGCAATTTATCATCAGAAATATGATTGACATTATCTTTTAAATGATTTAAGATGGCTAACTTTTCTTGGGATAACTGAACGACCTCTTGAGAGAAAATGGAGTTCTTATTGAGTTTATTAAAGAAAAATATAGCCGAATAGGTTATGAGGATAAACGAGATGATAACGCCTAAAATAACCTGGTATATGGCCGTGCTTTTTTTCATTAGTCGAATCTACTTATGTGGTATATATATGTTTGTCAAAATCTAATCTATAGGTATGCTGAACTTTATATAGTTGAGCTCCCATTTTTTTTACTACATGAATCATTTTAGGGTTAAAATCGCCAATCCAGTTTAATAAAACATCTTTATTTCTGTAGGCCGCGTCTTCCCTTAAGGTATCTGAAATTTTTATTATAAGTGCCATCTCTACCGCTTTACGCTGGAAATCTGGATGTACTCCAAAAACCAACCCGACTATGTTCTGGTAATTTTTGAATATCTTATTCCATAAAAATAGCAACTTTCCTTTCCAGGTTAGTCTTCCCTGTATATGTTTTAAAAGTAATTCATTTAAATCTGGAATACTTATATAGCAAGCTATGGCTTTTTGTTGATAATAGGCAAACCAAATTAATTTTGGATCGATAAGCGCTTTCATCTGATGGATCATCTGCCTTGTCTGCTGTTCAGATAAGGGCCTAATATCGGCATGTACTTTCCATGCACTATTATAGATTTCCCTAAATTGCTCGGCTACCTGAGTTAATGGCAGGCCTTGAATATCGGAAAATGAATAATTCGAGTCCTGAATTATATGTCTTGTCTTTGCTCTATATGCTTCCGGAAATACGTCCGCTATATGCTTTTTATAAGTAAATTGTCTAAAATGAAGATTAAAACCGTACGCTTCAAATAATTGTTTATAATAAGGCAGGTTATAAGTAGAACCGTAACATGCTGCGGAATATCCTTCCACCAGTACGCCCCAAAAACGGTCTCTATTCCCCCAATTGATAGGGCCATCCATACCTTGAAACCCCAGTTTTAATAACCAATCTTTAGCCGTATCAAATAATAATGTGGCGGCATGTAGATCATTCATACATTCAAAAAATCCACAACCCCCATACGGACTAGCTCCGGCTAGGCTAGGCTTTTGTAAATAGAATGCGGCTATCCGTCCTATTACTTTCTGATCCTTCTTTAAAATCCACCTTTTTACATCTCCATTTTTAAAATTAGAGTTCTTTTTGGAATTAAATAGATCATTTATTTCCTTATCCAGTGGACTGATATAATGCGCATCATGCTGATACAATCGTTTCGGTAATTGCAGAAACTCTATATGCGTCTCATTATTAGAAACTTCTATAATTTGCATAATAAACTATACGTCGACATAAATTTAATAAATTATAACCCTAATTATTGAGGATTTTCAATAAAATTACGTCTATTTTTATTTTGTAGATTAAAATTAGGTTAATAGAAAATATATTTCTTATCACTTAATATGTACAATTATTCTTCTTCAAAATGCGATATTTTTTGTATATTAGAGGAATAACCTTAATAATATTTAAAAATATATGGACCCTGCTATTTCTTTTGCGCTCCTAGTAATTGGTGGTTTAGTTGCATTTTTCTTGCTTCTATATTTATTACCGGTTAATTTATGGTTTACCGCGCAACTTTCCAACGTAAAGATTTCTCTTTTGAATCTTGTACTTATGCGTCTGCGTAAAGTACCTCCTTCCTTAGTGACAAATGCGATGATTACCTCTACAAAAGCAGGTCTACGTATTACGACAAATGATATTGAAACACACTTTTTAGCTGGCGGAAATGTCAATAAGGTGATTAAAGCCTTAATTTCAGCTGATAAAGCTAATATTCCTTTAGATTTTAAATTAGCTACAGCAATTGATTTAGCTGGGCGTGATGTTTTTGATGCTGTTCAATTATCGGTAAATCCACAAGTTATTAATACTCCTCCCGTTGCAGCTGTGGCTAAAGATGGTATACAACTTATTGCTAAAGCTCGTGTGACAGTTCGTGCTAATATTAATCAGTTAGTCGGTGGTGCCGGTGAAGAGACAATTTTAGCTCGTGTAGGAGAGGGAATTGTAACTACAATTGGTTCCGCAGAAAATCATAAAGAAGTATTAGAGAATCCAGATAAAATTTCTAAAACCGTATTATCGAAAGGTTTAGATAGCGGTACAGCCTTTGAAATTTTATCTATTGATATTGCTGATATTGATATTGGTGAAAACGTAGGTGCAAAATTACAAACGGATCAAGCGGAGGCTGATTTAAAAGTGGCTAATGCTAGAGCCGAAGAAAGACGTGCTATGGCCGTGGCTAATGAACAAGAGATGCGTGCGAAAGCTCAAGAAGCTAAAGCTAAAGTGATAGAGGCAGAATCTCAGGTTCCGCTAGCCTTAGCGGAAGCTTTTCGATCCGGAAATTTAGGGGTTATGGATTATTATAAGATGCAAAATATCCAAGCGGATACGGATATGAGAACGACTATTGCGAAGCCTCATACACCTCCAAAAAAATAAATCTTAAAATAAAACAACCGATTGACTCCGAAAAGCAATCGGTTGTTTTATTTTATAGGCTATTTGTCGCAAAAAAAATAAGCCTGAATATATTATATTGGAGCTGACAAATCCATATGATAATGATAAAATACCTATTTGCAGTCCTGCAACTTTGTTTGACCATTCCCTTATCTGCCCAACAGGCATTTGTACCCATAGGTGGGAATACCTGGGCGTATAGCCATTCCGGAAAAGCTATAAAAGAAGAATTTAAAAATGGCCATATTGATAATTGGAATAATCCTTCCATTTATTATGAGACATTTATTCGTTTTGCGCAAAAGACGAATTTGGAATTAACCTTAGAAATCGAACAGATTCATGATGGAGGGACATTTGAAATATCCTTGGGAGCGAGCTCAAAAAAGATAAAAATCAATAAAAATTCAAAATTGAGTCTGCCGATTGGAAATACAGGTTATCATGCTATCCGTATTGCTGCGGTAGAATTGCAGGGCAAAGCTCCGATTATTACTGGTTATTCTCTATCGGCTAAAGGAATTCTGAACCAGCTGCATTATGTAAAAAATAATGAAGGTAATTTTTTCTATTGGGGAAGACGTGGTCCCTCGGTACATATGGGATATACCCAGCCTGCACAAGAAGATATAGAATGGTATTATAATGAAGTTACCGTACCCATAGGGAATGATATTATTGGAAGTTATTATATGGCCAATGGCTTTAAAGAAGGATATTTTGGAATGCAAGTTAATTCGGAATCAGAAAGAAGAATTCTATTTTCCGTCTGGTCACCTTTTGTTACTGATGATCCTAAATCTATTCCAGAAGAACAAAAAATTATTTTAAAAGCTAAAGGATCTGAAGTATATACCGGTGAATTTGGTAATGAAGGCTCAGGTGGACAGAGTTACCTGCGATTTAATTGGAAAGCAGGCAATACCTATAAATTTTTACTTCGAGGAAGGCCTATAGCGCAGAATTATACGGAGTATACCGCTTGGTTTTTTGCTCCAGAACTTGGGAAATGGCTGTTTATCGCACAGTTTGAAAGACCGCAGACCCAAACCTACCTCAAAGGTTTTCATTCATTTTTAGAAAATTTCTCTACTGCTCAAGGAATTTATGAACGCCAAGTTTTATTTAGTAATCAATGGGTTTGCAATCGGGCAGGGAAGTGGACGGAACTTACCGAAGGTAGGTTTAGTATAGACAATACAGCGAGGCAGGGATACCGCTTAGATTATGCTGGAGGAATTTCCGGAAACTCTTTCTATTTAAGAAATTGTGGCTTCTTCTCAGATTATACCCCTGCTTATCGTATGTTTAAACGTGAATCTTCGAATAATCCGCCTGAAATTGATTTCACAGCCTTAGAAAAAAAGTAATTGATGGCTTTCAGTTGCATAAAAAACAAAACCCTGGTGATGGGCACCAGGGTTTGTTACTAACCAATTATAAACCTAAATTATGAAAAGACATTTTTAATAAGTCATACGTTTAAATGACTTCTTTCGCTACAGTAAGAACGTATTTAAGGTCAAAATATTATTTTGTATCCTTTTTATTACATCAAATAACTTAAAATAACGAGTAGATAACCTGAATTATCTTCTGCAAAGATACGGTACAATTATTATTGATTGCAAATATATTTTATAAAAAGTTGCCCATACAACTACCATATGACATTCTAATGATGATATGTTGAAATTCAATAAAATTCTTTTTTAATCCGAGGCTTCCGCTAAAAATCTTTATGATTCTACTGCTTAATGCTTATTTTTGAGAAAAAAGGATATGATATTTGAAAAGTTTAATTCCATAAAAGCTTTTGTGTTGGATGTAGACGGAGTATTGACTGATGGACATATTTTAGTTAATGAGGCTGGAGAACAATGGCGTTCATTCCATGTGAAAGATGGCTATGCTATGCAGCTCGCAGTTAAAAAAGGATATATAATTATTGTGATAACGGGTGGAAAATCTCAAGGGGTATTTCAAAGACTTTCTGGGTTAGGGGTACAAGAAATTCATATGGGTATTAGTCATAAAGAGAGTCTATTAACTCAAATATTATCTCAATATAAACTCGGTTTTGAAGATATCCTCTATATTTCTCCGATAGCTGGAGGTCAAGGTGTCGTGCGCTCGGTTATTGAAAAGGTAATGCGATTGCAGCATAACTGGTCAGATAGTGAATTTGTAAAAAGTATATAAATGTTAGCGAATTTAAAAGATACCCGAATTATTCTAGGTTCTAATTCTCCAAGAAGAAAAGCCTTACTTGCAAGTATCGGAGTCGAAGCAGAGGTTATCGTGCGAGAAACCGATGAACAGTATGATCCGAGCTTAAGTCCGACAGAAATTGTGCATCATATTGCCATGCAAAAAGCCAAGGCCTTTGAAGCAGATTTTAAAAATGAATTGGTTATTACGGCTGATACCATTGTGATTTCTACCGATGGTAGAATTATTGGGAAGCCCGCTTCCAAAGCGGAGGCCGTAGCAGAACTGACGAAACTCTCGGACGCTAGTCATCTGGTAATGACAGCGGTAGTCCTATTATATAAAGGAGCTTATACATCTTTTGTAGAGACTACAGAAGTCAAGTTTTTCCCCTTGACTGCGGAGGAGATTAATTATTATATCGAGGAGTTTAAACCTTATGATAAGGCAGGTTCCTATGGTATCCAAGAATGGATCGGGATGATTGGTACCGAATGGATTCGGGGGGCTTTTCATACCGTTGTCGGTCTACCTACAGCGCGATTATATCAAATCCTAAAAACGTTAACCACGACATAAAAAAAGGCCCTAATCTCTTAGGGCCTTTGATGATTTAAACTTCTGTTGCTGTTGACTGCTATTAATACCAAGTTTTGGGTTTAGCACATTCAAGTTTATTTAATATGATAGCGGATTCCGGTATAGAACATTCTTCCGGTCAGTGGTGCCCATAACAAAGTGGTATCAAAATACTGTCCAAATGGATCATCTGCCGCAAGGATTGGATTCTTTTGGAAATAATTAGTCAGGTTTTCTCCACCAATATAGATATCGAAATTCTTTTTACTTCCAAAGGTTTTACTTACCTGTGCATTCATCGTAATATATGTATCCGTTTTTTCAACCATACGATATACTTCTGGATTCTCTGCGGTAGAAGGTAAGCGTTTTGGTCCTACTATATTCAGTGTATAATCAAAATTCCAACCTTTTTCTGCAGCATAGCCCAGGTTGACAAAACCTCGATGTTTTGCTAATAGGGGTTTTGATTTTCTACCCGATTCATAATCTGTCTGTACATCCATCAATCGATAAGCGAGACGTGCTTCTAATTTAGCCAAAGGGTTAAATCTCAATTCCGCCTGTAGACTATTAGAGAAAGATTTTCCAGTTAAATTATAAAATTGAATTTCTCTAGGATTTTCATAATCCACAACAACCTGATTGCTGAAGTGATTTCTAAATAGTTCCAAAGAGAATCCTGCAGCTCTGTTAAAAAGATTAAAACTCTGATCTAAGCTAAGCCCCATATTCCAAGAAACTTCTGGAGCTAAGCCATAGGCATTTTTATGGATATCTGCAGAATTTATTCGGAGAGCACGACTGCTGGCAAAGACAGCTGTATTCTCTGCGAATATATTCGCCGTACGCTGACCTCTTCCTGCAGATGCTCTTAAGGTCGTACCCATTATAGGTTGGTAACGTAAATGTAGGCGAGGTGTGGTAAACCAGCCATATAAGGAGTTATAATCCTGACGTAACCCTAACACAGCATCAAACTTCTCATTTGGGCTAAAAGTATATTCTCCAAATACTCCCGAGGTCGTTTCTTTTCTATTGAATTTATCTATTTGATTTAAAAGCTCATGGTATGAATCTGTAGTAACCGAGGCTCCAACTCTATATTTATGGATGACCGAACCGATAATATCATGAAATATTAAATTGGCATAGCCATTGGTCTGATCAGCATCATATGTTTTTAAACCGAAATAACTTTTTTGATCATAGCTTGAAGCGGCAATCTGTAGACCTATACTACGGTGTTTATGTTCAGGAAATACATAGCCAATTTTAGCAAAACCCTCTAGGCGTTGGATGTCGAAGCCCAGACCATATTTGTTTTCTGTCAGTTTATCGGTCTTTTCATTAAAGTCAATCTCACCTCCTGTACGGTCATCTTTTAAGAATTTAACACCAAATTGAGCGATAAATCCTTTACCATTTTCATAATGCCAGCGATTTACTCCAGAGAATAAATTACCTACAGGAAGATCTCTAAAGCCATTATGGCTGAAGTTCATCTTTTTATTATAGGAGAAATTATCATGTAATAATACTGAAGTAGACCAATGATCCGAGATCTTTTTAGCGAGATTTAAGTTAATATCCGTACGGCCCATATTATTCGCATAGGCATTTAAAAAGAGTTGTTCCGACAGATGTGGTTTTTTTAATTCTACATTAATCTGTCCGGCCATATTTTCATAGCCATTAGCGACAGAACCAATACCTTTGGAAATCTGAATCGATTCAATCCAGGGTCCTGCAATACTATTTAAACCTAAGGGAGTTGCCAAACCTCTGGGGCCTGGCAGATTTTCCACGGTAAGTTGTGTATAAATGCCACTTAAACCTAACATTTGGATCTGCTTGGAGCCTGTTACAGCATCACTTGAAACGACATCTACAGAAGCATTGGTTTCAAAACTTTCACTCAGATCACAACAAGCAGCCTTAAATAATTCCTTTGCTGTAATGACTTCTAATCGAGCCGGGTTCATTGCTGAGATATAATTGGATTTGCGTTGCGCAGTAACCACCACTTCAGAAAGAACATTATCTTTGGCTTGGATCACTAAAATCTCACGTATATTTTTAACCTGGATGGTGTCGGCTTGCATACCTGCAAAACTGACAATTAAGGTTCTTTCTTCCTCTGGAAGATCTATTTTAAAAATTCCATGACTATCGGTACGGACTTGCTTCTGTTTGTTCGCCAGTACTTGGATATTAGCTCCAACAATGGGACTTAGATTGCCCTTTTGATCTTCTTTTACCACCACACCAGTCAGCATATGCCCATGGGCAAGTGCTGGAGCTGCATCTTCATCACCGATTCGGGGATACAAGCAACACTGATGTAATTTATTATAATCTTCATCTTTGGCGCGCAGATCCTCCACATCATGACCGACAGCAGCTATTGCTTGTTTGATGGCTGATAAAGAAGTTTTTGCCGGATTAAAGGAAACCACTAACTCTTGTGTTTCCGCCTGCCATACGGCAGATTTTACATGTGAATTACTTAAACTTGCTGTTTCAATACGTTTTTTGCACATGGCACAATTGCCAGCTACATGTAAAGTAGCTGTACTATCTGTAATCAAGGGAGATGCATCAGCATAAAATGCACTAAGAAATAAACTTAGCGTCAATAGGTAAGTGAATATAGATTTCATTAATTTTTTTCGTTTTTTTAAATATTAGACCATAGGAAATGGGATACAGTAAATTGCTGTATCGTAACCTTTGAAAAACGAAAATTCTAAATTCTAAATGTACAATTGATAATAAAGGTGGGAACAGGCTGAACAGCGAGCAATGCAGGTGCACGCGTCGGAAGAGCCGCTTCAAATGTATCACTAAAATTGAAAAAGTTATAAATCCAATGTAAAGTGATAATTGCCGGAAAAGCAACAAAGGCATGCGCCCCATGATCTACTGAAAAATACGCATCATCGGTATTTTTAGTATCTATTCGGACGTCTTTACAACCTTTTAAAGGATGGTCGGCAGACATCTCCATAGCACAGGACTTTTTCTCCGACTGGCTACATAAGGGGCATGAATCCACTTCATTATCTGTCTTTTCTAACGCTATATCTAAAGCAGTACCATTACAGAAATGCATATACACAGAGGCAGATGTTCCTGAGATGGAATAGATACATATAAATAAATAGACAATAAACTGTTTCACAAGGCAAATATACAAATTTAAATTCTTGAAAATAGTATGTTGGCGAGGCTTTCCTGTTTATTCCCAATTTTTTCCAACTTCGATACGTTATTTTGCAGTTCATAAGTTTACAAATGAAATATCTAATAGTTTTTTTTACTTCCTTTTTA
Source organism: Sphingobacterium sp. (assembly GCA_036786125.1). Taxonomy (GTDB): domain Bacteria; phylum Bacteroidota; class Bacteroidia; order Sphingobacteriales; family Sphingobacteriaceae; genus Sphingobacterium. The sequence goes on along the minus strand of DAIQRP010000051.1, from coordinate 2,919 downwards.
TTTATAACCACTGCAGAAGCTCAGCATTTATCCCAGAAAGAAGTGCCAGCAGTTGTCTTAAATAGTTTCTTACAGAATTTTCCTAAAGCTAGGAATGTGGAATGGGAGAGAAAAAATGGCGATGAATATAAAATAGAATTCGAACGCGGGATATTACGTAAGGACCATGAGGTGTTTATTGCGGCAAATGGAAAAATTCTTAAACATACTCAAGAGTTGTATATTTATGATCTTCCTTACTCTTTGCGTTCGGTGATCAAACAAGCTTATCCCGATTCTAAAATTCAAAAAATTGAAATGGTCAGCAACCCCACAAGCAGCTATTTTAGAATTGATATCCGATATAATAAAGAAAAGATTCGCATCTTTATGTTGCCCAATGGAAAAATAATTGATAAAATTTCTTTAAAATGATTTTTATCTTTAGGACAGTTTTCCTATATTAGGAAGACCAATTCCTTTAATTATGAGCAGCTTATTAATTCATTCGAATATGTTATTTGTGTATGCACTATTTCTTATTTTAATAGATTTAGCTTTATTCTTTACATACAGAAAAATAGTTAAGCGCTATTTTAGATAAAGTCCTTATGGCCATAAGAACTCTATCTAAAAAGAGCATCTTTTGGATTAGCCTCTAATCTGTTTGATGAAATCGGCTATTTTATCTTTATCATAGGGATCCGCTAATTGTCTGACAAATGCAGTTCCAATAATAGCTCCATCTGCAGCATCCGTGGCTTTCTGGAAAGTTTCTGCATTGGAAATACCAAATCCAATAACTATGGGATTATGTAAATCCATCTGTTGAATTCTCTTAAAATAGGCTTCAGTCTGTTGGCCTACATCTAAATTACTTCCTGTTACCGAGTTCGAGGATAAGATATAGATAAAACTGCTCGATAAAGCATCGATCTGATGAATTCTAGCTTCTGAAGTCTGCGGTGTCACAATAAATATATTACTCAGCTCATGCTTCTTAAAGGTTTCAGCATATAATTCTTCATACTCACTCATGGGTAAGTCCGGAATAATTACTCCATTAATACCTACTTCCTGACAGGATTGGCAGAATTTTTCTACACCATACTGTAGTACGGGATTAAAGTAGCCCATCAGATATACGGGAATGCTCACTTCCTGTCTGAGGTTTTGCAGCTGTTGAAATAAAACTTCTAAAGTCATTCCATTTTTTAAAGCTTGTTCCGAGCTATGCTGAATTACTGGGCCATCTGCAACGGGATCCGAATAGGGAAAGCCTATTTCTAAAAAGTCTACACCTGCTTCTTCTAGGCTTTTAGCAATTGCTACTGTGCTATCCAAGCTTGGGTAACCTGCTGTAAAATATATCGATAACAGGCGTTGCCCGTCTTTTTTACTTATTTTCTTCATGTTAAAATCCAAAATATTTCATATAATTATCCAGATCTTTATCTCCACGTCCTGAAAGACAAACGACTACATTATCCGTTTTCTTAAACTCCATCTTTTCGAGGTAAGCTAGGGCATGGGAGCTTTCTATAGCAGGGATAATACCTTCCATTTTTGTTAATCGAAGTCCCGCTTGCATAGCTTCATCATCGGTGATACTGACATAAGTACCTCGTCCAGATTTAAATAACCAGGCATGTTGGGGGCCTATACCGGGATAATCTAATCCGGCAGAAATGGAATAGGGTTCGACGACCTGCCCATCTTCGGTTTGAATTAAAATCGAACGGGAGCCATGTAAGACCCCTTCTTTTCCCAAAGCTGTCGTTGCCGCAGATGCTCCGGAATGTACTCCATGTCCAGCAGCTTCTACAGCAATCAGTTGAACATCTTCATCATCTAAGAAATGGTAGAACATGCCTGCCGCATTTGAACCTCCTCCAACACAAGCTAAGACATAGTCGGGTTGATCATGACCTGTCTTTTCCAGCAATTGCTTTTTGGTCTCCTCAGAAATAATCGATTGAAAGCGGGCTACCATATCCGGGTAGGGGTGTGGACCTACTACAGATCCAATTATATAATGGGTATCGATGGGATTATTAATCCAGTCACGAAGCGCTTCATTTGTAGCATCTTTTAAAGTTTTAGATCCTGAAGTCGCAGCTACCACTTTTGCGCCCATCATTTTCATACGAGCGACATTTGGGGCTTGACGTTCAATATCAATAGCTCCCATATAGACGATACATTCTAATCCTTTTAAAGCACATACTGTAGCTGTGGCAACACCATGCTGACCAGCACCAGTTTCCGCGATAATACGTTTTTTCCCTAAACGTTCCGCCAATAAAATCTGACCGATGGTATTATTGATTTTATGTGCTCCGGTATGGTTTAAGTCCTCTCTTTTTAAGAAGATATTAGCTCCATAACGTTCAGAAAGGCGCGTGGCCAAATACAAAGGCGAAGGACGGCCGACATAATCTTTTAAAAGCTGATGGAAATCGGCTTTAAAAGTAGGGTCATCCATAATTTCGAGGTACTTTTGACGTAACTCTTCTACGTTAGGATATAACATTTCAGGGACATACGCTCCCCCAAAATTCCCGTAGTATCCTTTTTCATTAACTTGATACTTGCTCATTTCTAATGATTTTGAATGTTTCTTCTAATAATTTAATGTCTTTTAAAGCCGGAGATAATTCAAATTTTGAATTGAGATCTAAGGCAATTAGACGTGGGTCTTCAAAGTTTGTCGCTTCTTTGATATTGGATATACTTAATCCACCACTTAAAAAATACGGCTTTTCTAAAGGGTATTTTTTTAGCAGTTCCCAATTAAAACTTGTGCCAGTTCCACCATGCTTTGGGGATTTGGTATCGAATAGAAAATAATCAGCCACGGAATCATAGCTGTCTACCGTATTCCAATCGAAAGTATCATCGATACCAAAGGCTTTAATAATCGGAATATTTAAGGCTTTC
>DAIQRP010000050.1:9555-18481 GCA_036786125.1 Sphingobacterium sp. | reverse complement strand
AACCAGCGACACAAGGATTTTCAGTCCTTTGCTCTACCGACTGAGCTATGGCACCAACACTCTTTTTTTGCAGTAGTTTTTAACTCCTATTGCGATGCAAATATAGGGCGATATTTTGAATTCCAAAACTTTTCCGACAAAAAAAATGCTCTTTTTTTTGAACCCATTGATTTTGATGTAGATAAAATTACAAGAATCTAACACGGTACTTTCAAAAATAGCGTTATCTTTGTGGCCACAAAAGAATATAATGAGTAAAAGAGGAAGAGTTTTAGTCGCCATGAGCGGTGGGGTAGATAGTTCGGTTGCTTCTGTCATGTTACATGAGCAAGGTTATGAAGTCATCGGCATCACAATGAAGACATGGGATTATGCGTCTTCAGGAGGTTCGTCTAAAGAAACGGGCTGCTGTAGTTTAGATAGTATTAATGACGCAAGAGCATTAGCTGTAAATTATGGCTTCCCGCATTATATATTAGATATCCGTGACGAGTTTGGAGACTTTGTTATTGATAATTTCGTAGATGAATATATTGCTGGACGTACGCCTAATCCATGTGTATTATGTAATACCTATATTAAATGGGAAGCGTTAATGAAACGTGCGGATAAGTTAGACTGTGAGTTTATTGCTACCGGACATTATGCTAATATTAGACAGCATGATAATGGCCGTTATGTCATTTCTAAAGGAAGAGATGAGAATAAAGATCAGTCGTATGTACTTTGGGGAGTAGCCCAGGAGAACTTAGCGCGTACACAATTTCCATTAGGGAATTTTACGAAGAAAGAAATCCGACAGATGGCCCTAGATATGGGACAAAAGGAATTAGCGAATAAATCGGAGTCTTATGAAATCTGTTTTGTTCCGGACAACGATTACCGTGCTTTTTTACGCCATAAGGTGCCAACCTTAGATCAAGAGATTGGTCCAGGTAATTTCATCCTTTCTAATGGTACAGTAGTCGGTAAACATATTGGGTATCCATATTTCACTATAGGTCAGCGTAAAGGTTTGGGAATTGCATTGGGCAAGCCTATGTTTGTCATCGAAATTCTACCTGAATCCAATACCGTAGTATTAGGGGAGGAGCATGAATTAGATAAGTCTTCAGCTTATGTTACTAATGTTAATATTATGAAGTACGACTCGATTACCGAGCCTATGAATGCGATTACTAAAGTGCGTTATAAAGATGCTGGTTCCGAGTCGACTATCGTTCAAGAAGGGGATAAAATTAAAGTTGATTTTATTCATAATGTGAAAGGTATAGCTCCAGGACAATCTGCTGTGTTTTATGAAGGAAATGACTTAATTGGGGGCGGTTTCTTAATGAAATAAACCCTTGATGATATATAAAAAAAAGCCTTATTGAAATTTCAATAAGGCTTTTTTTTTAAGTGTATCTAATAGGGACTAATAACTCATCTTAATGATTTCTGCCACCTGTTTTGGGCTTAAATTTTTATGTTCTCCAATTCCCAACCAGCCTCTTTGGGTAAATCGTTCTTCTATTTCCTCTGCAATACCCGAATACTGCTCCGTATAATCAGATAATTTAGTTTGTATACCTATAGAGTGGAAGAAGCCCAAGGTCTTTTCTATAGCCGCATGAGCCAGCTCCTGCGTGCTTCCTGAAAGATTCCATATGCGTTTCCCATATTGAGCTAATTTTTCCTTCTTGGACTCAAAATTAAACGTATAGTGACTGCCTATAACAATCGCTAGGGTTCTGGCATGATCAATGCCGTAAGCTGCTGTCAGCTCATGTCCCATAGCATGTACAGCCCAATCTGTCGGTACACCTTTTTGGATTAATCCATTTAAGGCCATTGTACAAGACCACATAAAATTCGAGGCTGCTTGATAATCTGCCGGATTAGCCATGATTTTAGGAGCGACATCGATTAATGTCTGTAAAATACTTTCTGCAAATCGATCTTGCAAATCTGCATCTGCTGGATAAGTCATATACTGCTCCAAAACATGAGTGAAGGCATCCGCAATACCATTGGCTAGCTGACGCTGCGGAATGGATTGGATGACCGTAGGATCTAAGATAGAAAAAGCAGGAAATAGACCTGGACCTCCCATCGCTAGTTTCTCTTGCGTCTGCGCACGTGTAATGACTGCTCCGGAGTTCATCTCCGAGCCAGTAGCTGGAAGCGTTAGCACGGTACCAAAAGGCAATCCTGCAGCTTCTTCTGTACGGATTCCATTTTTTAAGATATCCCAAGGCTCCTCGCCTGTATAGCTGGCTGCTGCAGAAAGAAATTTCGTACCATCAATAACGGATCCTCCACCTACGGCCAACATAAAATCGATTTTTTCGGTCTGGATGACATGCAATGCTTTTAATAGAACTTCATACTCCGGATTAGCTGGGATCCCTCCAAATTCTATGACATCAAATTCAGATAAGGCTTGTTTTACCTGATCATAAATTCCATTACTTTTAATACTGCCACCCCCATATAATAATAGGACTTTGGCATCTTTGGGAATTTCTTTATTTATCTTTTCGATTTGATTTTTACCGAAAATTATTTTTGTAGGATTTTTAAACTCGAAGTTTAACATACGTGTATTGCATTAAGCTTTTCTACTGTATTGTAGAAAATAAATTAGACTGTTCCGAAGAGCAATCCTAAAGCTTATGGTCAAAATTTATACCCAATAAACGTCTTGAATAAAGATTGACATTTAATTTACAATGGCTTCCACTCCAAGCGCTTTTCTTAATGGAGGCTGTTATTTTGGCGTATAATATTTTTTAGAAATGCTGTCAAAATGGAGTTTTTTTTCTAATGATCATGCATCAGCCTATATGGGACTAATCCAAGGATATTGTATAAAAAAAAAGAGCTCGATATATATCGAGCTCTTCTATAATGTATAAAGATATAGCCGAAGCTAAGATATCTTATAATGAAGCTGCTAATTGAGCTAAATCAACGATTTTGTTTGAGTAACCCCACTCATTATCGTACCAAGATACCACTTTAACGAAGTTATCATTTAAAGAAATACCTGCTTTAGCATCAAAGATAGACGTACGCGCGTCACCTAAGAAATCTGTAGAAACAACCTCATCTTCAGTGTAACCTAAAATACCTTTTAATTCACCTTCAGAAGCTGCTTTCATAGCTGCTTTAATAGTTTCGTAAGAAGCTGCTTTCTCTAAACGTACTGTTAAATCTACTACTGAAACGTGAGATGTAGGAACACGGAAAGACATACCTGTAAGTTTACCTTTTAATTCAGGTAATACTAAACCTACTGCTTTAGCAGCACCTGTAGATGAAGGGATGATGTTTTGGTAAGCACCACGACCACCTCTCCAGTCTTTCGCTGAAGGAGAATCTACTGTTTTTTGAGTAGCAGTTACCGCGTGAACTGTAGTCATTAAACCTTCTAAAATACCGAAGTTATCGTTTAATACCTTCGCAACTGGAGCTAAACAGTTCGTTGTACAAGAAGCGTTTGAAATAATATTTTGATCAGCTTTTAATTCTTTGTGGTTTACACCCATTACGAAAGTTGGAGTATCATCTTTCGCTGGAGCAGACATAATTACTTTTTTAGCACCTGCATCAATGTGTTTTTGAGCTAATTCTTGTGTTAAAAAGAAACCTGTAGATTCAATAATAACTTCAGCACCAACTTCATTCCATTTTAAGTTAGAAGGATCTTTTTCAGCCGTTACGCGGATAGTTTTACCGTTTACAACTAAATTACCATCTTGAACTTCTACAGTACCGTCAAATTTACCGTGTGTAGAATCATATTTTAACATATACGCTAAGTAATCTGGTTCTACTAAGTCGTTGATACCTACGATTTCAACACCTGGACGATTGACTGCAGCTCTGAATGCTAAACGGCCGATACGACCGAATCCGTTAATTCCAATTTTCATGTTATTAGTTTTTGTTAATATAGTATTTTGTTAAGTTATGTATAGGTTCATGTAATACAAGACCTATTTCAATCCCCATTTCCGAAGCAATTTCACGCAACTCCGTTTCATAGGAAGCTGCTATAGATCCGGTGAAATTTAAAGTCGTATTGGGGTATTCTTTTGTTAATGGAAGAATATAGGTCTCTAAATATAACCTTAATCCTTCTTTAATCATATTATTGATAAAAGGCTGTGTTCTATTTTCTAGAATAAAATCACCAAAGGAAGTTAAAAATGCTGTAGGATTGGAATTATTATATACACGCTCTAAGATAATCTTTTTATCGATATTAAATTTCGCTTGAAACTTATCCCGTAATTCTACAGGGAGCGTTTCACTGAGGTAGTATTTTAATAATTTGCGGCCCATCCAATTAGTCGATCCCTCATCGGCTAAAATATAACCTAAGCCAAAGTTATTCTTGAGAATACGGCGTCCATTATAATAAGCTGCATTGGATCCCGAACCTATAATTCCTATGAGTCCTTTTTCATCTGCAAAAGTAGAGATAGCCGATGCAATTACATCATGGTCTACCTTAATCTTCGCATTGACAAAAAATCGTTGAAATACAGCACTAATTTTATCCTGACGTTCTTTAGAAGAGGAGCCAGCACCAAAAAAGTAGATTCTTTTAATCTGTTCGGCGTTATTAATTAAATTAGTACTCTTATTCAACAGTTGGTTTATGGAGCGCTCATCTTGTAGATAGGGGTTAATACCAGCCGTACGAAAGCCTGAAATTACTCGGCCTTTGTCTGCTAATCGCCAATCTGCATATCTAGTTCCACTGAAAACAACTGCAATCATATGATTTCCTTAATTAAATAGAAAGTACTTCCGCAATTTCCAACATATCTGCACTCAGCTTGAATTCTTTATTATTAATAGCTTCTTCAAGTGGTGTAGTCTTAATTTCATTTCCACGCATACCAATCATAACGCGAGTTGTACCTTCTAATAAGAGATTGACTGCAGAGTAACCTAATCTAGAAGCTAAAACACGGTCGAATGAAGATGGCGAACCGCCACGTTGTAAGTGACCTAAGATAGAAACTTTGGTATCGTAATGTGTAAATTTCTCTTTCACACGCTTGGCTACGTTATAGGCTCCACCATTATGCTCTCCTTCTGCTACAATAACGATCGAAGAGGTCTTTTGTTGTCTTGCAGCCTTAGATAAATGTGATATTAAATCATCAATTGCCGTTTCCTTTTCTGGTAATAAGATGGCTTCCGCTCCGCCAGCAATACCTGCATTTAATGCAATACAGCCTGAATCACGTCCCATCACTTCCACGAAAAATAAACGATCGTGAGAAGCCGCCGTATCTCTAATTTTATCAATAGCCTCAATGACTGTATTGGATGCCGTATCATATCCTAAGGTATAATCCGTACCATATAAGTCATTATCTATAGTGCCTGGGATACAAACTACAGGAATATCAAATTCTCTAGAAAATATCTCCGACCCGGTAAAGGTTCCATCTCCACCGATAGCTACTAATGCATCAATACCGGCTTCTTTAATATTTTTATATGCTTCAGCACGTCCTTCTGGCGTACGGAAAGGTAGACAACGGGCTGTCTTTAAAATTGTTCCTCCAAGTTGGATGATATTACTTACCGACCGGGTATTCATGTCGATAAAGGTACCATCAATCATTCCTTGGTAGCCATGATATATTCCCGTAATTTGTTTGTTCTTATATAAAGCAGTTCTTACTACTGCGCGAATTGCGGCATTCATGCCTGGTGAATCGCCCCCTGATGTAAAAACCCCTATTCTCTTAATTTCTTTCACAGTTTGCTTGTTAGGTTTTACGAATATAGTGTGTATTTTCTACACTAAATCATTTTATTTTATTTTTTTTTGTAAGTTATGTAAATTTAATGCATTATTGTTAAAAGTAAAATAAATTTTTTGTTACCAAATTAATAGGAGGTGAACAATAGGTTTTACATTGCATATATTTTTTAAAAGCTATCAGGTTTGTATTCAAATTTTACAGTAGATTGTGTCATTTTTGGCTTTCAAGACGGAAAGATCAAGTTATTATTAACAGAGCGTAATGAGTATCCATTTAAGGATACTTGGAGTCTTCCAGGTTTCTTTGTCAATAATGATGAAGAGATGGAAACAGCAGTGATGCGTATTTTGTATGAACATACCGGTTTGAAAGATATTTTCTTAGAACAATTGTCTGCATTTGCTGGATTAAAACGTCACCCTTCGGGTCGAATATTAACCGTAGCCTATTATGCTTTGTTACAATTGGACAATATGAAGATTAAACCTAAGCCCGTAACTTCCTATATGAAACAGGCGCAATGGTTTGCTGTAGATGAAATCCCTGAACTGGCTTTTGACCACCGTCAAATTGTCGATCTCAGCTTAGAAAAAATCCGTAGGAAGATTTCTTACTCCCCAATTGCTTTTGAATTATTGCCAGAGAAATTCACCTTAACCCAATTACAGATGGTCTATGAGGCTATTTTAGGGAAGACTTTAGATAAGAGAAACTTCCGTAAAAAGATGCTGAACTATGGTTTTCTGAAGGAACTTCCTGAGGTTCAAAAGGGTGTGTCCTATCGCGCCGCTCGCTTATATAAATTAGATAAGCGTAAATACATCAAAATATTCCAACAAACAATATCATTTTAAATTTTTCTGTTTTCAGAATTCTTTCTTACTTTTGAACTTTTAATAGTAAAAGTCAAAAGTAAAAATAGATTTTATGGATGGACAGATCAATAGAAAAGATCAGATTATTGAAGTTGCAATAAAGCGATTTTCACATTTCGGGTTTGCAAAGACGACCATGAATGAAATCGCTGATGATCTAAACATTACAAAAGCAAATTTGTATTATTATTATGCCGATAAAATGACCTTGATAAAAGATGTTATCTTGTTTATTTCTACGGCTATACACGGCAATGAATTAGAAATTATTGAACGTGAAGATAATTTTATAGATCGCATCTGTCATATCTTGGAATTTCGCAAGGACTATATGGAAAAATATAGCATGTTACAGATGAGTGAAAACCTCGAATGGATTAAAGGTGAGGATTTTAGTGCTGTATTTACGAAGGTGGAAGCGAATGATATCCAAACCATGCAGAGTATTTTTGTAAAAGGTGTAGAATCAGGTGAATTAAAAGAAATCGACACCTTAGAAACCACCTATATTATGTTAGATGTTTATAGAGGCCTGAATTTCCTTTGTAATATCTCCGATATTTTTAGAGGAATACCTAACCCTGGAAATGCGGAAAGAATACTTGAAAAGCAAAAGAAAGTAACTGAATTAATCTACAACGGTATAAAAAAGTAAGTTCTACAAACCATACAATGAATAAATACAAATTTTGGATTGCGCTAATGGGCGCGTTCTTAGCTCTGAATACTGCGAGAGCTCAAGAAATCCTGACCTTAAGTGATGCAATTAAATTTGCCTTACAAAATAAGGCAGATGCAAAAAAAGCGCGGTTAGATGTTGAAAATGCCGAATATAAAATTGAAGAAGTCCGTTCTGCGGCACTTCCTCAGGTGAATTTCAACGGTGATTTAAAATTTAACCCTAAGTTGCAACAATCTGCTCTTCCAGGAGAGTTATTAGGTCAGCCGGGAGAAACTATTATGGTGGCTTTTGGTCAGAAATGGCAGTCTACAGCCAATGTTTCCCTTTCTCAACAGATTTTTAATCAGACCGTATTTACTGGATTGAAGGCCGCAAAAACTACGCGTGAGTTCTATCAGATTAATAATACCTTAACCGAAGAACAGCTTATCGAGAAAGTAGCCACCAGTTATTACGATGTATATCAGACGCAGCTGCAGCTGAAAACTGTGGAGACAAATATTGAAAGTACCTCAAAAATTAGAGATGTTATTGCTGGACAATATAAAAATGGATTGGCACGGAAGATTGACCTCGACCGTACTGTAGTTTCAGTAAATAATTTACTTTCTTCGAAACAACAATTGCAAAATGTAATACAGCTTAAGGAAAATGCCTTAAAGTTTGTAATCGGAATGGCGATAGACAAAGATATTGAACTGCCTAAAAATTCATTTGATATTCAAGCAGCTGATGTTACGAACTTAACAGCGCAAATTGAAAACCGGACGGAGATTAAAGTCTTAAATAAACAACATGAGCTTTTAAATTTAAACTTAAAAGCAATTCATTCAGAATACTATCCAACCTTATCTTTAGTGGCTAACTACGGCTATTTAGGGATGGGAAATGCTTTCCCGATTTTTAATAAAAGTACAGGAGTGAACTGGTCCGGATTCTCCGGAATTGGCGTCAACCTAAGTATTCCTATCTTTAATGGTTTCTCTACCCGTGCTAAAGTACGTCAGGCTCGTGTAGATATCGATAAGTTACAGGTCGATATTGACGATACCAAACTGGGCTTGGTTTTACAATCTGAAAATGCCCGTGCTCAGCTGAAAAATAGTTTAGTCACCATTAATATGCAAGAGGCCAATGTCAAACTTGCGAAAGAGGTACAAGAGAATTTTCGAAATAACTATAACTTAGGCTTAGCGTCTTTAACCGATCTTTTAGATGCGGAATCAGCTTACGCTGAAGCAGAAAATAATTATACATCTGCACTTTTAGATTATAAAGTGGCGGAAATTCAGCTGATTAAAGCTGATGGCAAACTGAAATCATTAATTAACGAATAATTAGACCATAAAATATATATGAAACGTGTTATTATTAGCGTAGTCGTTGTAGTTGCAATTATTGCATCTATCGCTTGGGTTTTAAACAACAATAAAAAGGAAAATGAAGCGAAGACGGCTATCGCAGCAGAAACAAATACGGCAGTCGTAGTGCGCGCTGTAAAAGCTGCCAAACAGGATTTAAATCTGGACTTTGTAGCAAACGGTAATTTTCAAGCTTTTCAGGATATTACTTTAAAAGCAGAATCTGCAGGT
>DAIQRP010000050.1:0-9545 GCA_036786125.1 Sphingobacterium sp. | reverse complement strand
GATTCTAGTTAAAGAAGGAGATCGTGTTTCCAAAGGTCAATTATTAGCAACTATCGACGCTGATTATGCGAACTTAGAGGTAAATACCGCAAAGGAATCGGTGGCTAAATTAAAAGTAGATCAGGCGCGTTATGAAAGTGCTTATCAATCTGGAGGGGTAACTAAAGCCCAATTAGATGAGGTGAATTTCAATTTAAAAACCGCAGAATTACGTGTTCAACAGGCGGCACGCAAACAATTAGATGCGAATGTACGCGCTCCTTTTTCTGGAGTTATTAATAAAAAATTAATCGAAATAGGTGCTTATACAGCTCCAGGTACTGATGTTTTTGAAATTGTAGATATCTCTAAGTTAAAATTAGCAGTGAATGCCTCGGAAGCTCAAGTGGTGCAGTTGAAGATGGGCGCTACTGTAGCGATTACAAGTGCTGTATTCCCGGAGCAGAAATTTTCAGGAACAGTGACTTTTATAGCTCCTAAAGCGGATGCTGCGCTAAACTATCCCGTAGAAATTACCTTGTCTAATACAGCTTCCAATACATTGAAAGCCGGTATGTACGGTACAGCAACCTTTGATTTCCCTCATACCGCTCCAACTATTTTAATTCCTAGAGGAGCATTTGTTGGAGGAGTGAATAGCAATTTAATCTTTGTTATCGATGCGAAAAATAAAGCAGTAGAGCGTAAAGTGGTTGCAGGAAGAATATTAGGGGAGCAGGTAGAAATTTTATCAGGCTTAGAAGAAGGGGAGTCCGTAGTTACTTCAGGTCAAATCAATGTAGTTGAAGGGGTTCAATTAGATCCTCAATTTAATTAATCCGTACAATGAAAATAGCAGAAATATCGATTAAAAGGCCCTCTATTGTTATCGTCCTTTTTACGGCGCTAACCCTATTAGGGCTAATCAGTTACTTTTCCTTAAATTATGAGCTACTTCCTAAGTTCTCACCTTCTGTGGTATCTGTATCTACCCTCTATCCAGGGGCTTCTCCTTCGGAGGTAGAAAACACAGTAACCAAGAAAATTGAGGATGCGGTAGCCTCTATGGAAAAGGTAAAGAAAATAGAATCGACCTCTTTTGAGAGTCTGTCGATAGTAACCATTACCTTAAATTCAGGAGCAGATGCCGATTTAGGTCTGAATGATGCTCAGCGTAAAATTAATGCCATTCTTTCGGATCTTCCGGATGATGCAAAGACACCTTCATTAGCGAAGTTCTCCATGGATGACCTTCCGATTATGACCTTGTCTGCCTCCGCAAAAATGGATGATGCTGACTTCTTCGATTTAATGGATAAGCGGGTGGAGCCTATCTTATCGCGTATCGATGGGGTAGCACAAGTTAATTTAATAGGTGGGCAAGAGCGTGAAATTCAGGTGAATTTAATTGCTGATCAATTGCAGGGATATAATCTAACGCCTTTACAAGTACAACAAGCCATCCTAACTTCCAATTTGGATTTCCCTACAGGTTCTGTGAAATCTCAAAATCAGGATATTCTAATCCGTTTAGCGGGAAAGTATAAAAATGTAGAAGAGCTCAGAAATTTAGTGGTGGCCACCAGTCCGACTAAAGGGCAAATTCGCCTTTCCGATGTAGCAGATGTTCAAGATGCACAAAAGGAAGTGGAAAAGATTGCTCGGGTGGATGGTCAAGCGGCGATTGCGGTGCAGATTTTAAAACAATCGGATGCCAATGCGGTCAAAGTTTCTGAAGGCGTTCAAAAATCAATCAAACAGATTGAAGCAGAGTATGCATCGAATGATTTAAAAATTAGTATTGCAAATGACTCTTCAATCTATACGTTAGAATCGGCTGATGCTGTAATCCACGATTTATTTTTCGCCATTATCTTAGTGGCTGTGGTGATGTTATTATTCTTACACAGTTTAAGAAATGCCGTAATCGTTATGGTAGCTATTCCAGCTTCCTTAGTGGCGACTTTTATTGGGATGTCGATGATGGGCTTCTCCCTAAATTTAATGTCCCTTTTAGGACTATCCTTAGTGGTCGGTATTTTAGTCGATGATGCAATTGTTGTTATTGAAAATATCTATCGCCATATGGAGATGGGTAAAAATAAAGTACGTGCATCTTTTGACGGGGTGAAGGAAATTGGATTTACCGTAGTATCGATTACACTAGTTATTGTTGTGGTATTCCTACCGATTGCAATTAGTACAGGTTTAGTTTCGGATATCTTAAGAGAGTTCTGTGTGGTGGTTATGATTTCAACTTTGTTGTCTTTATTAGCTTCCTTTATGATTGTACCACTTTTAACTTCTCGTTTTGGTAAGTTAGAACATATTACTAATAAGAACTTAGGTGGACGTTTTATCCTATGGTTTGAAGGGATTTTAAATAAATTTACAGCTTGGATTACAGGAATTTTAAAATGGTCTTTAAATCATAAGATCATTACCTTATTCTCGGTATTAGTCTTATTCTTCGGATCCTTTGGGCTAGTCATTGCCGGTTACGTACAAGGGGAATTTTTTGCTTCGGGTGATAAAGGTGAGTTTTTAGTGCAAGTAGAGCTCCCTAAAGATGCATCTATAGAACAGACGAATCAGGTAATTCGTAAGGCAGAGGATATTCTAAGACAGAAACCTGAGGTTGTCTCTCAGTTAACTACTGTAGGTCAATCTTCTGAAGGGATGCAAGGGACTACCGCTACGGCGTATAAAGGAGAGATTCACGTAACCTTGGTAGAAAGAAAAGATCGGGGAGGGATGACTTCCGATATTTTTGCGGCGAATGTAAAAAGGGAGCTGGAAAATAAAATTGTAGGAGCAAAAATTAAAACTGTGCCGATTTCGATTATGGGTACAGCGGAGGATGCGCCTATACAATTAATTGTTATAGGATCCGATATTGATAGCGTAAAACAGTATGCTAATATCATGTTAGATTCTCTTCGTACGGTTCCGGGAACTTCAGAAGCTAAGTTATCGGTGGAAGATGGAACTCCAGAAATTAATGTACAAGTGGATCGTGATAAAATGGCTTCTCTAGGTTTAAATTTACAAACGGTAGGTTTAACCATGCAGACGGCATTTAATGGAAACACAGATGGAAAGTTCCGCGCTGGAGATTATGAATATGATATTAATATTCGTTATGATGATTTCAACCGTAAGTCAGTAGATGATGTGAGAAATTTATTATTTACTAATCCTCAAGGACAGCAGATTCGACTTTCTCAATATGCTGAAGTGAAAGAAGGATCAGGCCCTTCTCAACTTGAGCGTCGCGATAAATCGGCATCCATGAAAGTGAAATCTCAGGTTATTGGGGTAACAGCAGGAACAGCCATTGCTAATTTGGAAACGAAATTAGCCAATGTTCATAAACCTCTTGGCGTAAGTTATGTGTACGGAGGGAATATGGAAAATCAGGAAGAGGGTTTTGGTACATTAGGAATAGCATTAATTGTATCTATTGTCCTTGTATACTTAATTATGGTTGCATTGTATGATAGTTTTGTCTATCCATTTGTGGTCCTATTCTCTATTCCTTTATCTGTTATCGGTGCATTATTAGCCTTGGCATTGACCAATAACTCGCTAAATATTTTTACCATTTTAGGCTTAATTATGTTAATTGGATTAGTAGCCAAGAATGCGATTATCTTAGTCGATTTTACCAACCACCTTCGTGCCGAAGGAAAGGCAACTCGGGAAGCCTTAATTTTAGCGAACCATGCCCGTCTTCGTCCGATTTTAATGACCACGATTGCGATGGTATTTGGGATGCTTCCTATCGCCTTAGCATCGGGTGCTGGTGCGGAATGGAAGAATGGTTTAGCTTGGGTTATTATTGGAGGATTAATTTCGTCTTTATTCTTAACTTTAATTGTCGTTCCTGTCGTGTATGAAATCTTTACGAAGATTCTACATAAATTAGGTATGGACAAAGAAGGCCGCCCTATTGAAGAATTAATGGTGGAAGAGTATGAACACCGCGAGGTTAAAGAATATGATGAGTCTGCTTTATAGATAGACTAATCGGATATAACCACTTTTTAAAAAAGGTTAAGTTCAAATGAACTTAACCTTTTTTTATGTGCCCGGTATATGTATAGTAATAAATTACCCTAATTTATTATATAATAATACTAAATCTGATAATATTTAGATGAAATGAGAGAATATTGCATAAATAATATTAAATTTCATCCTAAAAAAAATAACGGTAATTATTTTTTAAAATATTGTATTTCAGTTCATTGTTTTATAAGAATGCGTTTTTTATTTGCTATCTTACTTGGAGATAGTACCGATTCGTTTTACTTCAGACTCTTTGAACCGATTTATATCCGCTTATTTTAAGGCTTATTTTTTAATAAAGTATAATATTATACTTTATTAATCGTTTTTAGTTTATTATTATAATAAAAATTATATATTTGTGCTATGAATTATGAAATACTAAGAGATGTCATCAACTTAATTGAAGACTTCGATAGTAATCAATCGACAAATTATTCATCCGATATCTCTGGATTTAAACAATGGATTACAGATAGCTATCAAGGAGAGGAATATGCACTTGTCGAGCCGAGTTGGGAGGGAAAGGAAAATGGACGTTCAGCGGAAAGTATAATTAATACCTTAATTGTGCATATGAATAGATATGCTAAGAGTTATTCTAAATCTGCAGTACATGATTCTCATTTTTCAAGCCAAGAGGATTTTATTTATTTAATTAATTTAAGAGCTTTTGGTTCGATGACTAAAACCGAATTAATTAAAAAGAATATCCATGAGAAACCTGTAGGAATGCAGATTATCAATAGGCTTTTAAAACATGGCTGGGTAATTCAAGATGAATCGCTAGATGATAAAAGAAGTAAAATAATTACCATATCTGAAACCGGCATACAGATTTTAGATGAAAATATGGAGAATATTAGAAAGGCTTCAGAAATCGTAACGGGACATTTAAATCAGGTGGAGAAAATGCAATTAATTAAATTATTGCAAAAACTGGATCATTTTCACCGTCCATTATATGCTAAAAATCTGGAAAGTCCAGAACTTATTGATATCGCTTATGCGGCCTATCAGAATAGGGAATAGCATATTATAGCATACCTATATTTCCGATAGCCCAAGCGACCTATTATTGCAGTGATCAAATTTTAAAATGAAAAATAAAAAATCTACCAAACGTATAGCAATAATAGGATCCGGAATCTCTGGACTTTCTGCGGCCTCCTATGCTGCTCAGGCGGGCAATGAAGTTCATGTTTTTGAGAAACATGCACAGCCTGGAGGAAGAGCACGGCAATTTGCTACTGATAATGGTTATCTATTTGATATGGGCCCAAGCTGGTATTGGATGCCTGATATTATCCAATCATTTTTTGAGGATTTTGGCCATTCAGCTTCGGATTATTATGAGTTAGTATCTTTAAACCCTCAATTTGAGATGGTATTTGCTGATGAAGTACTCGCCGTCCCCGAATCTTATGAAGATATCCGTGAGCTATTTGAGCGTTTAGAGCCAGGAGCTGCTATACAACTCGATAAGTTTATGAAGGCTGCCAAATATAAATATGAGGTTGGCATGCAGGACTTTGTCCATAAACCCTGCTATAGCTGGTTTGAGTTTTTCTCTAAAGATATCATTTCTTCTGCATTTAAATTAGATCTGTTAAGCAACTTTAGAAGTTATGTCGCGCAGTATTTTTCGAATCCTAAATTAAGGGCCTTAATGGAGTTTCCGGTAATTTTTCTCGGTGCTTCTCCTCAAAAAATTCCAGCGCTGTATAGTCTTATGAATTATGGAGGGTATGTTTTAGGAACATGGTATCCCAAAGGGGGATTTTATCAGTTGATTTTAGCCATGCAGGATATCGCTAAAGCACAGGGTGCCCGCTTTTATTTCAATTCTCCAGTAGATCAGATTGTCACGCAAGCTGGTAGAGCTACAGGGCTTATGGTTCAAGGAGAGTTCCTAGAATTTGATGCAATTATTGCTTCTTCTGATTATCATCACTCCGAAAATCTATTAGCAGAAAAGGATAGAAATTATACTGAAAAATATTGGGAAAATAGAACTTTTGCACCATCCTGCCTGATTTATTATCTAGGCTTTAAGCAGAAAATACCTCATCTTCAGCATCATACTTTATTTTTTGAAAATGATTTAGATCTGCATATTCATCAGATTTATGAGGATAAAAAATGGCCTGAAAAACCACTTTTTTATAGTTGCTGCCCTTCGAAGACAGATGCGCACATTGCACCTGAGGGACATGAAAATCTATTTCTTTTGATGCCTTTAGCCACCGGCTTGGATGATAAGGAAGACTGTAGAGAGCAGTATTTTGATTTGATGATTTCCCGTTTGGAAAAGCATGTTGGCATAAGCAATTTAAAAGCTCAATTGGATTATAAAAGAAGTTATTGCGTCAGCGATTTTATACAGGATTATAATGCCTATGCTGGAAATGCCTATGGATTAGCCAATACCCTTAATCAGACCGCAGTGCTCAAACCTAAGATTAAAAACGGACAGTTGTCTAATTTATTCTATACAGGACAGTTGACTATTCCAGGGCCAGGAGTTCCTCCCTCGTTAATTTCTGGAAAGATTGTCGCTCAAGAAGTCAATAACTTAAACCTATATCCGCATGAAAAAACTATTTGATGAAGTATCCTATAAGGTAAGTCAGACTATTACTGAAAAGTATAGCAGCAGTTTCTCCTTAGGAATTTTGGCATTAAAGCCCATAATTCGTCCTGCTATTTATGCTATTTATGGATATGTGAGATTGGCCGATGAGATTGTGGATAGTTTCCATGACTACGATAAAGCGGAGTTATTAAAGCGATTTACGGCAGAAACTTGGATGGCTTTAGAAGAGGGGATTTCACTGAACCCCATTTTACAATCTTTTCAAGAAGTGGTTAATCAGTACGATATCGATAGACAGTTAATTGCTCAGTTTTTACATAGCATGGAGATGGATCTCAACCCGGTAGATTATACTTCTGAGAAGTACCAGGAATATATTCTTGGCTCTGCAGAAGTCGTTGGATTAATGTGTCTACAGGTTTTTACGGGTGGAGATAAGCAGATGTATGCGTATCTCAAACCCTATGCAATGAAATTGGGTGCCGCTTTTCAAAAGGTGAATTTTCTTCGGGATTTAAAAGATGATTATCAAATTCTGGGAAGGAGCTATTTTCCAAATATCAATTTGGGAATGTTTGACAACCAAACGAAATTGGAGATAGAAAAGGAGATAGAAATTGATTTTAAGGAAGCCTATTTAGGAATTAAAAAATTGCCTTCCTGTTCAAAATTTGGGGTTTATCTGGCTTATAAATACTACTTGTCTCTATTGAAAAAAATAAAACGTACGCCGGCAGAACAGATTTTAAATCAACGGATTCGAATTCCAAATAGTCAAAAGATCTCTTTAGCTATGCGCAGTTATGTACATTATAAAATCGCATTATAAATCTTTTTAAACGAGCTAAGAAATGAGATATCAATTAAAGCGAGCGCAGCAGCTAAACTGCGATTTAAGTACGGCTTGGAAATTCTTTTCTTCTCCATATAATTTAGCCGTTATTACGCCTAAAGATATGGGCTTTACCGTATTAAATAAGCAGTTGCCAGCTGATATTTATGAAGGCATGATTATCGACTACCGGGTATCTCCCATATGGAATATTCCTTTACGTTGGCAGACTAAGATATTAGCGGTTGAGAAAGAAAAGCGATTTGTGGATTTTCAACAAAAAGGGCCCTATGCTTTTTGGCATCATCAGCATGAATTTATAGCCAATGAGCATGGAGTACTAATGATTGATACGGTAGATTATGAATTAGGTTTTGGATTTATTGGAGATCTGGTACATCGACTATTTGTAAAACGAAAATTGGAGTATATCTTTCATTATCGTGTTCAGGTATTGGAAGAAATGTTTAATAAAAAAGTGTAAAATGAACTATTTTATTCTATTAACTACCTTTATTCTGATGGAACCCATGACTTGGCTTATTCATAAATATATTATGCATGGATTTCTATGGAATTTACATCGAGACCATCATGATCATAGTCATGAAGGGGCATTGGAGAAAAATGATTATTTCTTTATAATTTTTGCAATCCCAGCCATAGTACTACTCTATTTAGGATCTTTGCAAGCATATAATTACTTGTTTTTTATAGGGTCTGGGATTACCGGTTATGGGATGGCTTATTTTTTTGTGCATGATATTTTTATACATCAGCGCATTAAGATCTTCCAAAAAACCAAAAATCCTTATTTTTTAGCCATACGTCGGGCACATAAACAGCATCACAAGCATATAGGAAAAGAGGAAGGAGAGTGCTTTGGATTTCTATTCGTTCCGATTAAGTATTTTAAAATGTATATGAAATAAACTAGCCTATGACAACTTATACCTATCTACTTATTAATTTTTTCACCATCATTATTTGTTTTATTTATTCCTTCGATAGAAGAATTCAATTTCACAGATATTTTGGTACATTTTTAAAATCCAGCTTGCTCGTAGCCTTACCATTTATTGCTTGGGATATCTGGTTTACAGCAAATGGAGTTTGGTGGTTTAATAAAACCTATACCATGGGATTATCCATTTTTGGATTACCTATAGAGGAATGGCTGTTTTTTATATGCATACCATTTTCATGTGTATTTACATACTTCTGTTTAGATAAATTTTTTGATTTAAGCTGGTGCAGTGCTTTTAACAATATCATAGTTTTTGTAAGTATTATAGTCTGCGCTGTGATTGCACTCTTACATTATGATAAGATATATACATTTATAACCGCTATAGTTACAATCTTCACTTTAATATATCTGCATTTTATTGTTCGGGCTGATTGGATAGGTCAAGCATCCTTGGTATTTACGGTGCTGATGTTGGGTTTTTTTCCGGTGAATGGCGTTTTAACGGGAACCGGTATTGAACAGCCAATTGTGAATTACAATCCAATGTACTTTCTGAACTTTAGAATACTGACTATTCCAATTGAAGATGCCGTATATGGATATACTCAATTTCTACTCAATATTTACTTTTTTAAGTTATTTAAAGAAATGGATGATAGAAAGAGAGGCGTAGACCAAGTGGTTATAGCTAAAAATTAGACGTATTTTTGGGAGGCTTATGCAAAATAGAGAAAGAAATAAAGTGGTTTTGGTCGATACTTCTGATTGCTCAATTGGAGAAATGGACAAGCTGGAAGCCCATGTAAAAGGGAGTTTGCATCGGGCATTTTCTATATTTATTTTTAATACGGAGGGGCATATGTTAATTCATCAACGTGCGGCGCATAAGTATCATGGAGCTGGTCTATGGACTAATGCCTGTTGCTCCCATCCACAATGGGGTGAAGAGCTTTTATCAAGTGCCCAAGAACGCCTGTTGGCCGAGATGGGCATGACCTGCCCTATACAGAAGGTATATGATTTTATATATTATGCTCCGGTGGAAAACAACCTTATAGAACATGAATATGATCATGTCTTTGTCGGGTATTCTAATG
>DAIQRP010000049.1:10087-18674 GCA_036786125.1 Sphingobacterium sp. | reverse complement strand
TCAGTCTTCGAGGTATGACTCCAATTTTAGTAATCGATGGGGTAGCTTATCGAAATATGAATCTACGCGATATCCCTGTGGATAATATTGAAGAGCTAACGGTATTAAAAGGAGCGACCGCTACGGCATTATATGGAAGTATGGGCTCTGGAGGAGCGATTATGATTACTACCAAAAAAGGCCTTAAACTCAATGGGGTGCAAATTAGTTTTCATAGTAATAATTTATTTTTTGCAGGCTATTTAGCTTTACCAAAAGTGCAATCGGCTTATTCTTCAGGTTATAACGGTAAATATAATACCGATGATTATGTCTGGGGAGACAAATTGGATATCGGTCGCATCTATTCCCAATGGAACCCTATTTCTAAAACATATGAGGAGCAGGAGCTAACCTCCCGAGGGAAGAATAATTTTAATCATTTTTTAGAAGCCGGAATTATCTCGAATACCTCGGTTAATTTTACGACGCAATCTGATTACGGAAGTTTAACGACTTCGATTTCTCATGTGTATAATAAAGGGCAGTATCCGAATACACAATTGAATATGACGAATATCTCTGTTGCCGGAGAAACACGATTTTCCAAGCGCTTAAATTTGGAAACGAGATTGGCTTATAATCGAAGAAATGTACCCAATGAATTTGGAGCAGGTTATAATAATCAGGGCTATATCTATAATATTTTGGTTTGGACAGGACCTGAATATGATTTAAGGGATTATAGAGACTACTGGTTAGTAGAAAATGAACAGCAAAATTGGCATTATTCCGCATGGTATGATAATCCATACCTGTCTGCTTATGAGAAGTTATCTAGCTCGCTGGTGAATAAATTTAATGCCGCCCTAACACTAAACTATCAAGTTACCGACTGGGCTAAGTTTATCTTACGTTCAGGTTATGATTTTTATGGCAATACAAGAGCGCAGCAGAATCCTTCAGGTATTTTTGGTACTCGAGGGGGCTACAGTGGTTTTCATGCTAATGGTAAATATTATACGAGTAAAACTGATGGCTTTTCGACAACGAATGATTTCCTATTTATGGTTAACAAAAATGTGTCTGACTTTAATTTTCAAGGACTATTAGGCGCTACCGTATTATATCAAAAAAGCAATAGTATTACTGCCTCCACACAAAATGGATTAAGTATACCTGGATTTTATTCTTTAAGAAGTTCAGTCGATCCGATTACTACTGCAGAAGGGAAATCGCAGCAAATGGTGAATAGTCTGTATGGAAGAATGGAGCTGTCCTGGAAAAATGCCATTTTCTTGGAAGCTACAGGGCGTAACGACTGGTCCTCTACATTACCTGTGGATTCAAGATCGTACTTTTATCCATCGCTAAGCAATTCTATTGTTTTTTCTGATTTAATAAAAATGCCCAAACTTATAGATCTATTAAAACTTAGAAGTTCTTGGGCAATTTCTAAATCTATTCCTGGTCCCTTCGCTATAAACCAAGCTTTTTCGGTATCGAATAACAGCTGGGACGGTTTGTCTACAGCAGCCTATCCAAACTCCATTAAAGATTATTCTATCTCCCCTACACAGCGTAGCTCCTATGAAATAGGTGTAGATTTTTCACTTTTTAAGAAAAGGCTTTATGGAAATTACACCCGATATTATCGCATTTTATCGAATAGACAGGTGTATGCTACCATATCTTCTGGAACTGGATTTTCCTCCCGTATGATTAATAGTCAGGAAGAAATTATAACCAAAGGACATGAAATTACTTTAGGAGGGCAGCTGTTAAATAAAAATAACTTTAAATGGAATATCTCCGGTAATTTATCTCAAAATTTCAATTACTACCATAAGTTAGACGATGAATATTCATCAGATAACCTGTGGGTCAAAAAAGGACTTCGAAATGATCCTTATATCATTCGTGATTGGCAATACAGCCCAGATGGTCAGATTATTCATAATCATGCTGGCGCACGTCTGGCTTCCCAATATAATGAACAGATTGGCTACTTAGCACCCAAATGGTTTTGGGGACTTACGAATTCCTTCCAGTTCCACAATTTTAACTTATCCTTTAGTATAGATGGGCGTATTGGTGGTTTATCATATTCCGCTACTAATGCCAGATTATGGCAGACAGGTTCTCATATAGATTCCGATAGCCCAGAAAGATATGAAGAGGTGGTTAATGGGAATCGAACATTTATAGGAGCAGGAGTGAAGATCGTTTCCGGCTCCGTGGAATATGATAAGTACGGACAGATTGTGCAGGATACCCGAGTTTTTGAACCCAATGATGCAGTGGTATCCTATGAAACCTATTGGAGAAGATCCTATTCTGGCAGACAGAATGTTTGGGATGAAACGTTTATTAAACTGCGTGAATTATCATTGAGTTATCAGGTCCCTAAATCATATGCTCAACGTCTGGGATTTAAGAAAGCTACCCTAGGCCTAACGGGGCAAAATTTATTATTATGGACGAAAGAATATCGATTTGCCGATCCAGATGTGGCATCGGATGACTTGAATTCTCCTTCCGTACGTTATGTAGGTTTTAATATTAATTTCTCTTTTTAATTTATAATGATGAAAAATATTTGTATCGCTATAAGCATATCAGTTAGTCTTTTTAGCCTAATAGGCTGCTCAAAATTTGAGTCTATCAATACCAATACCGAGCAGACCGAACGTGTGAGCTCCTCGATGATTGCGACCCGTGTTATTGTTAATCTCGGAAATCAGCCTAGTCAAAAATCATTTATGCAGCCCTATATGTTGTCAAAATATATTGCTTGGTCTGAATTAGTGGAAGGTTATCAATATAATAATTTGGGGCGTGGCAGTTTGAGCTATACCGCTTTAAATGATTTGAACTATATGGTTGAATTTGCCGCTTCCCCAGGTTTAAAAAACTCCTATCAGGGCCTGAGTTATTTAACTCGTGCAATTCGATTTTATCAGACGACTATGCAACTCGGAGATGTACCTTATTCCGAAGCAGCCATGGGAGAATCTGATAAAATCTATTTTCCAAAGTATGACAGCCAAAAGGAAGTATTTATTGGAATTCTACAGGAGTTAGATCTTGCTGATGAGGCCTTTGCTGCAGGAGATAACTTTCCAGGAGATCCAGTATATCAAGGGAATGTGCTTTTATGGAGAAGGTTTGTCAATAGCTTTCAGCTCGAAGTTCTTATGCAACTCAGTAAAAAGGAAGGGGATACAGATTTAAATATTAGGGATAAGTTTGCTCGTATATATCGAGATCGTCCTCTATTTGAATCGAATTCACATAATTTTCAGCTGATCCGTTCAGATAGGGCGGGACAGCTATATCCTTTCTATCGAATTGGAAATAATTTCACCATTTATCCCATGGTCACAGATGAGATTATCGATCGATTAAAGGAAAGATCCGACAGACGCCTTTTCTATTATGCGAACCCTTCTCCGGTACAACTTCAAGCAGGACTGATGGCTTCTGATTTTAATGCTTATAAAGGAGTAGACCCCAGCGCTTCATTTCAAGATATTACTTTAATAAAATCATCGGATGATTTTTCACCCATTAATAATAGGTATATCCATCTACCTGAAGGGGAACCTACGCAATTCTTGTCTTATGCACAGCATAATTTTACGCTTGCAGAAGCGGCAGCTCGCGGTTGGATTGCAGGCTTACCTTCAGCATGGGCGAGCAAAGGCATTGAAGCTTCCATGCAGTTTATTGCACAATATACACCTAATGAGTTAAGTTATCATCATAATATGCCTCTGACTGCGGCTTATATTCAAGACTATATAACAACGTATATAAGCAGTTTTCCGAGCCATCCGGAATCTATTATCGAAGAGATTATAACTCAAAAATATCTGGAAGGATATCTGCAGATGCCTTATACGACTTTTTATGATTACCGTAGAACGGGATATCCGAGTTGGAAGATTAATCCAAGTACCAGTTTGAACGAGTACGCAACGGATCAGATTCCAATGCGTTGGATGTATCCTTTAACGGAATATAATTATAATACAGATCAGGTAGATTTGGCGGTAGCACGTCAATTGGGGGGCAGGATCTTAATAATTCATTGATGTGGATCTTGCAGTAATGCCGCATTCCGGGTTAAGAGGTTCCGCTAAGAGCTACAAATCTTAAATAATGTTAAATAAGTCTAGGATTAAAATACTCTTTGTAATTTTAATTAACCTAAATATGCCTATATATGGAATTTTCAAGACTTAATAATCTTTTAGCTTCAATTTGTGCTTTTATTGCATTTGCAGTATATGTTGCTTCTGTGGAACCAACGGTCAGTTGGTGGGATACTGGAGAGTTTATTGCTTCCTCCTATAAGCTCCAAGTAGTCCACCAGCCCGGAGCACCCTTATTTCTGATGATTCAGAATCTATTTTCTAATTTCGCTTTAGGGGATGTCAGCCAAATGGCCAAATGGATGAATATAGGATCTGCCTGCTGCTCAGCTTTAACGGTCTTATTTCTATTTTTGACGATTTCAGCCTTTGCACAGAAATTTGGTCCAGAGGATAAACTAGATTTTAGAGCGCAACTGAGCATTCTTTCTGCAGCAGCGATAGGTTCTTTAGCTTATGCTTTCACTGACACTTTTTGGTTTTCTGCCGTAGAATCTGAAGTTTATGCTATGTCATCTCTATGTACGGCAGTCGTATTTTGGGCAATTTTGAAATGGGAGAAAGTACAGGATGATCGTTGGTTACTCTTTATCGCTTATATGATGGGCCTCTCTATAGGCGTGCACCTGCTGAATCTCTTAGTTATTCCTGCCATAGCTTTAGTGATATATTTTAAGAAAAATAAAGAAACTACTTGGTTAGGAGGATTTAAAGCTTTCTTTATAGGGCTTTTTGTTTTAGCATGCATCCTCTGGGGAGTGATTCAATATCTGATCAAAGCTGCAGCTTATACCGACTTATTTTTTGTGAACTCCTTGGGGATGCCTTTTGGTTCAGGACTTATAGTCTATACATTAGTCGGTATAGGATTATTAATTTATCTATTGGTCTATTCTGTTAAGCAGGCGAAACCCCTGCTGAATATCCTACTATTGGGTTTTACTTTTATTGTATTGGGATATAGTTCCTTTGCTATGATTGTTATTCGAGCAGGTACAGATATATCATTAAACAATAATAACCCGAATCAGGTGTTCTCCTTTTTATCGTACCTCAACCGCGATCAATATGGACAGGAACCTTTATTAAGCGGGCGTTATTTTGATTCCAAAGTAATTGCTGTAGAAGAAGGAGCTGCAAAATACCGTCAAGATGCTAATAAATATGCCGTATCTGGACATAAAATGGATGTCAAATATGATAAGACTACTATTTTCCCGAGAATCTATGGAGATCAACCTTATCATCAGGATTTTTATCGACATTATCTACAGCTTGCGGAAGGGGAGTCTCCAGATTTTGTGGACAATTTAAAATTCTTTTTCGGATATCAGATGGGGCATATGTATTGGCGTTATTTTATGTGGAATTTCTCGGGTAGACAGAATGATGTAGCTACGCAAGGAGGACTTACTTCAGGAAATTGGATTACAGGAATTTCGAGCTTAGATAATATTCGTTTAGGGGGACAAGATCATCTTCCTGAATCTGAACGTACACATCCATCCCGAAATAGTTATTTTGCTCTGCCTTTCTTATTGGGATTGTTAGGCCTTATAGGGCAATTACGTCATCGTCCTAAAGATGCATTAATCGTCGGTCTATTCTTCTTTTTTACGGGATTAGCCATTGTGCTCTATTTAAATCAAACCCCATATCAGCCTCGAGAACGAGATTATGCCTATGTCGGTTCGTTCTATGCCTTTAGTATTTGGATAGGACTGGGAGTTTTTACCATATGCCAGCAGTTGACGGTCAGAAAAGCTCCTCAATGGTCCTTAGGACTTGTTGCTGCGCTATGCCTGCTAGCTGTTCCGCTGCTTTTGTTAGTGGAAAATTGGGATGATCATAACCGTAGTGGAAAATATATAGCACGAGACTTTGCTCAGAATTACCTGGAGTCCTGTGCCCCAAATGCGATTCTATTTACCTATGGAGATAACGATACTTTTCCGCTATGGTATCTGCAGGAAGTGGAAGGGGTTCGAACGGATGTGCGCATAGTCAATTTAAGTTATTTGGATGCCGACTGGTATATGAAACAGACGATGCTTCAAAAAGTAAATGATGCCGAAGCCTTACCTTTAAATATAGATTATAATTTAGTTAAAGAAGGTGTTCGTGATTATATCAGCTACTATAATGCAGAAATTCCAGGGTATGTGCGGATTCAAGATATACTTTCAATTGTATTATCTGAAGACAATAGAAATAAATTAGCCTTGGAAAATGGTCAATTTGTAAACTTCTTACCGACGAAAAACTTTGAGCTCCATATCGATAAGGATCAGTTTTTAGCTCATCAGCATCTACCGGAACAGTGGAAAGATGCCTTAGTGGATCGCATGCAATGGCAGTTTAATAAAGAGCATTTGATGCGTGGGAATCTATCTATACTCGCACTTTTGGCCAATAATAATTTTGAGAGACCTATTTATTTTTCATTTTATGTACCACAGAATTTGTATGCGGGTCTCGATAATTACCTGGTTTCCGAAGGCTTTGCTTTACGTATCGTGCCGATAGATAAAATGAAGATACTGCCTACAGCCGATGAACCCCTTGTCGATGCAGATACAGTCTATAAAAATATAAAAACTAAATATGCATGGGGGAATTTGAATTCCTTAAATCATGTAGATCCCGAAAGTTCTCGTTATGTCAGTTTAGTATTGGATCAGATTTATAATCCGACAATATTTGCCTTTATGCGTGATCAGCAGTTTGACAAAGCACGAGAAATGGCGGTTTCTGCTTATGAGCAAATGCCAAAACGTATATTTTCCATGATGGAGTCCGCAAGTTATAGCAGCGTGGCCGACTCCTTATATAAACTCGGAGAAGCGGAAAAGGGGCAGGAATTAGCGAGTAGAAACTTAAATTATATCGACGAGCAGTTGAGCTACTTTCATAGTATTGCCCAAATAAAACCAAATGGAGAATATAGAAATAGTCAAATAGGCCTGTATCTATTAAATGAATATGAGAAGATAGCAGCGGCCTCTGCCGATCCCACTTTATTGAAAAAAGTTGAAGCTATAAAATCCAAATACTCAAAAGGCTAAACGTTTTCTCTTTTTTAAAAGAAGGGTTGTTTTACAAGATAAAACAGCCCTTTTTTTTATGTTTAAATTTTAATTATAAAGACTATTTTTGCACATATTTTCTCGTTTAAAACTATAGCATATTGAAAAAGATATTTTGTCTCCTATTACTTTTTATATTCACTTATAATGCGGGGTATGGAAATTATAAGCCGCTCTCGATCAGCTTAAAAGAGTTGGAGTTCGATAAAATAATATATCATGAGGGCTTAAAACCACTTGCTATAAAATCCGTAGCCGTAGGGAGAGCATTGGAAAATGGTACCTTAAGCAAGGAAGCTTTAGATTTTACGGGCTGGGTGCATCCCTCAGTAATGTATTTCGAAAAGGCTTGGAAGGGACATCACTATTGGATGGCTATTACACCATATCCTAAAGGAGATAACCAATATGAAAATCCGCATATCTTTTGTTCTAATAATGGAAAAGATTGGAAGGAGCCTGCAGGCATTAAGAATCCGTTGGTTCCTGCACCAGAGGGGAAGGCCTATAATTCCGATGTCAACCTCCTGTTTGATAAAGGAATTTTATACTGTTACTATCGATTGAGCAGTCCAGATACGGAACGCTCTTTACGCGTGATTCAATCTAAAGATGGTCTTCAGTGGAGAGAAAATCAGCAGCTTAGTGCATGGGCTTTTAAAGGTATAGATATGATTTCCCCTTCCGTGGTTAGGGCAGAAAATAAATATTATTGTTATGCCGTAAGTACTGGAGAACATCAGGCAGGTTCATATTTTAAAAATAATGCTATCCGGCATATGATTTCCAATAAGCGGACTCTATGGAACGCCCCCATTCGAGAACTTAACTATCCTAAAGTCAACTTGACGAATAGACCTTGGTCAGAAGAGTTTGAGCCTTGGCATTTAGAGGTGCAGAAGTTGGGGAATATCTGGTTGATGTTAGTGACCACGACCCGAGTTGGAAGCTCGGGTTCTCAGGGTTCTCTTTATTTTGGATATTCTTTAAATGGGCTAGACTTTACCTTTAGTCATGCACTTACCAAAGATTTAGGTACTTATAAAAGTTCATTCTTAGCCCATTATAATCCCTATAGCAAGGCTTTGGAAATTAAAATTTGGCGTGGCATGATGACGTCGGGATGGCGGGTATTTTACGATGAATGTATTATTCCCGGGAAATTAGGCTAAAGCCTATAGCAGAGCTTAATCCTCGAGATCAGCTAAATAAATATCATGAACGACAAATTTAACATCCTTCATAGGGATTAACATATCTAACACATCTTCTGAATCGATGCCATAGATCATTTCTTCAGCTTCTGGTAATTCTGAATCAGGAATCAGCTCGAAGAATTTAATCCCATTACTGACACTTAATTCT
>DAIQRP010000049.1:8369-9993 GCA_036786125.1 Sphingobacterium sp. | reverse complement strand
AATATCATTTCCAAGGCTATATTTTTCATTCGTTAGGTTATTGATAGAACCAAATAAGCTCAGTTCAGTTTTCCCGCTAGTAGGCAATATCCAATGGGCACGTAGATTAAAAACATGAAAGCCGTCTGCATACACGCTGTTCGCATCATTTAAAGGCAGCTTGCTTGTGTACGTATGATGGAGGTTAAGGCGCAAACTAAATGGGAAATCGAGCTGTGTTTGAGTAACCAGTGTTTTTTTAGGAACGGCAGTGATATCATTTCCGGAATAATTTGTATTTCCAATCTCATAAGAGAGAAATTTATAACGCTGTAAATTTAAGCTCGATGAAATCTGCCATCCCCGAATCCAGGATAGGGTATTGGGAGGAATTAGGAAAAGGTTGACCTGGGCTTCAAATCCTTTTTGGCTCATGCGTCCAGCATTTTGAAAATATTCTGCTGCATTTTCGTCTAATTGTCGAACGATTCCATTTTTCATGGCATAAGAGTAAGCGGCCAAATCTATATTTAGGCGATCATTTAGCAGGTTGAGTCTGGTGCCCAATTCATAGTTGGTTCCTCTTTCCGCTTGAAGATCCAGGTTTATGATATTGTTGGAGGATCGCACTTCAGCAATTGTAGGCGCAGAAAATCCCTTAGCAATAACAGCTCTGACAGACCATTGATCGAAAAGCAGGTAGGAGGCAGCGAAGCGGGGCATCCAGCTCGCATCGAAATTTAACTTATCCTTTTGTGGAGAAGCCGTAGGAAAGAATTGTTGGTAGCGTATATGATTATCATTCAGACTTAAGGAAGCTTCTAAATTTAACTTTTTGCCAATAGTTAAGGCATTTCTGAGAAAAATAAAATATTGTTCATTTTCCATTTTGTCTTCCGCTTGCATATCCATCGCTGTTCCACGGAAATTATCATAATTACGGATATGGAACCATCCTTTTTGATATTCTACCCCAATTTGAGTCTGCCATTGACTCTGTTCCCCCAAGGGTTTCTGATAATTTAAAAATGTTCTGAAACCCACATTATTCTCCTGTCGTTTTTCAAAGTTGGTAATAAATGGATTTTGCACTTCATTGAAAGCGGAAAATAATACCAACTCATGACTTAGATTTTTAGCTATTTGTTGTTGATTGTGTAGTCCGAAATAAAAAGAATTCATTCGTATTCCAGCCTGTTGTTCTGCGGCACTTGGATTATTTCCAGCTGCGGGTCTAGACATTCTTGGATTTTCCTCATATTGGGCTAAGGTTAATCCTCCAGGCGTTTCATAGTCCAATTTAGTATAATATCCATAAGCCTTTAATTTACTTTTTTCAGCATATTGCCATTCATGCGCCGTTTGGATATTAAATTTTTCTAACGCAGATTGATCTCTATATCCATCAGATTTCTGATAATTTTGAGATATTGAGTATTGATATCGGTCATTTTTCTTACGGTTCCAAAGTATACGTTGCTGAAATTGCTTAAAGGAGCCATAGTTTACTTCCACTTGTGATTTCTCCGCTTGACTTTGAAAACCCATTGGTGTAATTTTTAACACTCCACCTGTATTCGCTCCAAAGAGACTTCCATCCGGTCCTTTTAATACGAGGATTTCAGCAATACTTGCGGGATCAAGA
>DAIQRP010000049.1:7612-8359 GCA_036786125.1 Sphingobacterium sp. | reverse complement strand
TTCATCCATATAAATCTTGATATTACGAACCCCAAATGGAGAACGTAACATATTTCCACGTAAGGCTAAGCGGTAAGAACCGGGAGATCTTTCCTCCATTCTTACTCCGGGAATACTATTTAAGGCTGATACTAAATTATAAGCATGTGCATCTTGAAGTTGAGATTTCTGAATCTGCTGAACAGCACTTGTCAGTTGAATAAGTGGTTGTTTTTGAAAGTAGGCTGAGACTTGTACATCTTTTAATCGGATGGAGGTACTATCTGCTACTTCTTGTGCTTGTGCGGAATGTATATATAATGCTAAGATAAAGAGTATTCTTTTAGCCTGAAATTTCATGAAAATAGTTATTAGATATAATGGGTCTATGAAGATACAAGTTTTTGGGCAGTACATCAATATCAAATCAAGAGATGTTTCTCATAGACCAGTTTTTAACTCTCCTATTATAAAAAGTTATTTTTATAAAATATTTTTCCTTAAAGATAATTTTGTTTAATTTTATTATACCAACTTATAAATTAACAGCTGTACATATGGAAACTTTCTTCTCATCCGAACATATAGCTTCTCTTTTAGCCTTAGATCAGTCTACTGATTTATTAATATATGCCTTACCATTTTTTACTTTTTCCTTTTTTTTGGAAAGTTTTATAATTTATTTTACACGTAGGCAGGAGCATGATATCAAAGATTCACTGGCCAGTATAGCTATGGGGGTAGGCTCTAGTATTATAAATACCTTTG
>DAIQRP010000049.1:1821-7602 GCA_036786125.1 Sphingobacterium sp. | reverse complement strand
TAAAAGCGATAGCTTTTATTGTCTACCTCTTTTTATATCAATATAGAATATTTGAGTTGGAAAATGTTTGGTGGGTATTTATTCTCCTGTTTTTAGCCGATGATCTTTCTTTTTATATGCATCATAGAGCCTGTCATCAAATCCGTATTTTTTGGGCTGCACATGTCAATCACCATTCTTCGGTAAATTATAATTTGGCAGTTGCATTACGCCAAAGTTGGGCCGAGCTCTTTCATAAATATATCTGGTGGTTATGGATGCCTATTTTAGGCTTTAATCCCGTATATATGATGATTATGCTATTGGTCAGTTTAATCTACCAATTTTTCTTACATACGGAATTAATAAAAAAAATGGGTATTTTAGAATATATAATGAATACGCCGTCTCATCATCGGGTACATCATGGATCGAATTTTATCTATTTAGATAAAAATCACGGCGGTATTTTAATTATTTGGGATAGACTATTTGGGACTTTTCAAAAGGAACTGCCAGATATTCCAGTGACTTATGGTATTACAAGTAATATCAATACCTATAATCCATTTAAAATAGCGACTCATGAATATATCGCATTATGGAAAGATATCCAAGCGGCTCCTCGATGGAAAGATAAAATTAACTATTTAATTCAGGCTCCAGGCTGGAGCCATGATAAACGCAGTTATACGGTCAAGGAGATGTTGAAATTGGGGTATATAGATTTTGATAAAAAAATAGATGATTGATAAAAAAATAGACGATAGATAAAAAATAGATGATTGATATGAAACATAGTACTGAGCTGGTAGAAATGCCTGATGCTGTAAAACTGTATACTCAACAGTATCTTGTGGAAGATGCTCAAGCTGTGGTCCTGCTGATTCACGGTTTAGGAGAACATAGTAATCGATATGCGGAACTTATTTCTATGTTTGTTAGCCATCGTATCTCGGTGTTAACCATGGATTTAAGAGGATTTGGTCAGTCTGCAGGAGATAGAGCATATGTATCCTCCTATCAGAAATTTATGGATGATATTAAGTTTTTAGAAGATAAGGCAGATCGACTACATCCACATATACCCAAAATTTTATATGGGCATAGTATGGGCGGGAACTTAGTTTTAAATTATGGTATCCGTATGCCAAATTCCTTGCAGGGTATTATTGCAACTTCTCCGTATTTGAGAATGACGCATCCTAAAAATAAATTAACTCTTTCTATAGCACATTTGTTAAATGGTATTATCCCTAAATTACGTATTCCTAATGGGCTAAAAGTAACGGATATCAGTCGGAAGCAGGAAGAGCAATGGGCCTATCAAGAAGACCCTTTAGTGAGTGATTTAGTTTCCATACGATTGTTTATCGAATTAGAAAAGGCAGGTTTGTATGCTATCCGACATGCCAAAGATCTGCATATTCCGACTTTAATATATCATGGTACACAAGATCAAATTACCGATCCTAAAATTTCTGCCGCTTTTGCGGAATCCAATCCGGACTATGTACAATTTATTGCGATGGAAGGTTGGTATCATGAATTACACCATGAATTAGCTGGAGCAGAATTTATCGAAGAGGTCTATCAGGATTTAATTGCATTTATTCCTGCTTTAAAACTACCGAAGTAAATCTTTTTGGAAGTTTTTGAGCTATGCCTATATTAAAACGATTGAAGAAAGTCTATTTTAAATTATAGAGCTTAATGTAAATAAATAGCATCAAGAAGACTGCATTTTTTTGAGACTCTGAAATTGTTTTTTGCATAAAATTGCATGTATTATGGGATTAGTTATTTTTTTATACTAAATTCGATTCGATTAACTCGACTCAATTTAATAAACTACATAAATCTAAACTCATATGCCTATAACAGATACCGTGGTGGTTTTTGGAATACTTATGGTCGTACTTGGCTTCGTATTTTACACCTCTAATCTCAAGAATTCCATTGTACAGAAATTCTTCGCCATCTTTCCTCCATTATTATTATGTTATTTTATCCCTGGTATATTAAATACAGCAGGAATAATCGATGGTGAAAATTCCGTTTTACCAGGTATAGGAAGCCGGTATTTGTTGCCTGCTTGTTTAATTCTATTTATTCTAAATTTGAATGTTAAAGAATTATGGGCTCTCAGAAAAAAGGCTGGGCTTATGTTTTTTGCCGGTACTATAGGAGTACTTATTGGGGGACCGTTAGCCGTATGGATTGTTTCTTTAATCGCTCCACAAGTTGTTGGAGGAGTAGGGGCTGATGAGGTATGGAGAGGTTTAGGTACCATGGCTGGCTCCTGGATTGGCGGTTCTGCAAATCAGGTAGCTCTTCGAGAAATACTCCAACCATCTTCTTCTTTATTTTCTGCAATTATTGCTGTAGATGTATTTGTAGCATATGGATGGATGGCATTTTTATTATGGGGGGCTGGAAGATCTAAAAAAATGGATGCCATTTTTAAAGCAGATTCAAAAGATGTCGATGAGTTAATTGTGCGCATGGAACAGAAGGACAAGGAAAATTCACGGATGCCTGAGCTCAAAGACTTTGTTATGATGATGGCGATCGCATTTGGAACCACAGCATTAGCTCATCTTTTAGCTCATCCTGTTTCCTCTTGGTTTGCGACACATATGCCAGAAATGGAAAAATTTTCTTTAACAGCCCCATTTTTTTGGATTATATTTTTTGCCACAGTATTTGGTATAGCCCTATCTTTCACGGGAGCGCGCAAATTAGAATATGCGGGTTCTTCAAAAATAGGCTCTCTCTTTTTGTATATGTTAATTACGACCATAGGAATGCAGATGGATATCTTTGCTATATTAGATAATCCAGGACTATTTATTGTCGGCATTCTTTGGATTTTAATTCATGCACTCATTTTATTTGCCGTAGGGAAGTGGATTAAAGCACCATTTTTCTTCTATGCTGTAGGCTCTCTGTCTAATATTGGCGGAGTAGCTTCCGCTTCAGTTATGTCGGCAGCATTTCATCCTTCTTTAATTTCTATTGGGGTGATCTTATCGGTGTTTTCATACGCTATTGGAACCTATGGTGGATGGTTATGTGCGGTACTCATGCAATTAGTCTCACCTTAATCTCAAGCGGATTTTCCAGCATAAAAAAGGCCCCATATATATGGGGCCTTTTTTATGTATCTGATCGATCCATATTAAGAAGGGACAATCTCCTGCAATGCTTGCTTTATAGTCTGATAGATATAATTAAGTTCTTTTTCACTAATGCAATATGGAGGGACTAGATAAATAATATTACCTAAAGGTCGGAGCAGAATTCCACGTGCTAAGAAGTACGGATATAATTTCTCATGCATGTCAGAAAAGTAAGACATTTCTTCTGAGGTCTTCCACTCCAAAGCTAAAATCGTTCCGCGTTGTCGTACAGTTTTAACTTGACTGTAGGACTTAATCTCTTCGGCAAACTGACTATGCTGGGATACAATCCTACGGATATTCTCCTGAGTTTCGGGGAGGAGCAATAAATCTAAACTCGCCAATGCGGCAGCACAGGCTAATGGACTTGCAGTAAAGGAGTGTCCATGATATAGTGCTTGCTCTTTATCATCAGAATAGAAGGCTTCATAGATGGCAGCAGTACAGCTTGTGATACCTAAAGGCATGGTTCCTCCAGTAAGCCCTTTCGAGAAACACATAATATCAGGTTCTTCGCTTAGATAGTCTGTGGCAAATAATCTTCCTGTACGGCCAAATCCGGTAAATACCTCGTCTTGAATAAGCACAATCTGCTGCTCTCGGCAGTATTTCATTAAGGCACTTAAGGGTTCCGCTTCATACATTAACATGCCGGCAGCTCCTTGTATCAGCGGTTCGTAGATAAAGCAAATGGTTTCCTCTGCAATCTCTTCAACCTGCCTTTTTAAGCTCTCCAGATTCTGCTCGGTAGGAACATCTATAAATTCTACTTCAAAGAGTAACTCTTTAAAGGGGTCAGTCCAAATCCCGCGTCCACTTACAGACATCGCTCCAAAAGTATCCCCATGGTAGGCATTTCGAAAAGCAATTATTTTACGTTTCTTTTGCTGCCGATTATGTTGATACTGTATGGCCATCTTCAAGGCCACTTCAATCGCTGTAGAGCCATTATCCGAATAAAACGCCTTCTGTTGATTTTGCGGTAATAGCGCTAACAGACGTTCGGATAATTGTATGGCTGCAGGATGGGTGAAACCCGCAAATATAACCTGCTCTAAAGTACGTAGTTGTTCGGAAACTTTCTCTGCAATATAGGGATGAGCATGCCCATGTAAGGTTACCCACCAGGAAGAAACAGCATCAATATAACTTTGACCTTGATCATCTATAAGCAAACTTCCTTCGCCACGCACAATAGGGATAGGCTTTGCCGCAGTTTTCATCTGCGTATATGGATGCCAATTGACGGCTAAGTCTCTTTCTACTAGATTATCCATGGCTACAGCTGCTTTCTGATTTCACCATAGGACTTAAACCTAATGTTTGCAACATCTGCATATCTTCAGTAACACCAGGATTAGGAGTTACTAATAAAGTTTCTCGCTCTCCGGTAAATATAGAATTCGCTCCAGCCATAAAACACCAAGCTTGTTCCTCTTCCGTCATCTCAATACGTCCTGCAGAAAGGCGTACCATAGATTCAGGCATTAAAATTCTGGCTGTAGCAATCATACGGACCATATCCCAAATGGCTACCTTAGGATTATTTTCCAATGGAGTGCCTTTAACACGCGCCAAAGCATTAACAGGTACAGATTCCGGATGTTTCTCCATATTAGATAAGGTAATTAACATGGCCATACGGTCTTTATGTGTTTCTCCCAGGCCAATAATACCTCCTGAACAAACTGTAATTCCGGCCTTACGAACATGGTTAATGGTTTGGATACGATCATCAAACTTACGTGTGCTAATGATATTATCATAATAGCTTTCGGAAGAATCTAAATTATGGTTATAGGCCGCAAGTCCAGCTTCCTGAAGGCGCTGAGCCTGATGTTCGGTTAGCATACCTAAGGTACAGCACACTTCAAGACCCATTTCATTTACCCCTTTAACCATTTCTATAATACGGTCGAAATCTCTGTTGTCCCGAACTTCACGCCATGCTGCGGCCATACAAAATCGAGTCGACCCCGAGTCTTTAGCTTTTTGAGCATGGGCTAGGACCTGTTCGGTAGGAAGTAAAGCCTGAACTTTAATATCGGTATGATAGCGTGCTGCTTGACCACAATACGAACAGTCTTCGGGGCATCCGCCCGTTTTAACAGAAAGTAAAGTGCAGACTTGAATTTTTTGAGGGTCATGAAATTCACGGTGCATGGTGGCCGCCTGATAGACCAACTCTAATAGCGGTTTGTTATAAATAGTTTCTACCTCTGCTAAGGTCCAGTCATGTCTAATCGTCGTATTCATTATTATCTATTTTATCGATTTTTAATATTTTGTAATGTTGTTTTTTCGATGGTATCAGCGTTTATTTCCTCAAATTGAGGAATCTGAAAGATGCTGCACTGCTCTGGAACCTGCTCCAAGATTGCAGCTTGTGTATAAGGGTTAAATTCTCCGTTCAGGATGATATAATCTAATGGTAGCCCTCTTCTTTGAAGAGCTTCTATAGACAGTAGGCTATGGTTAATACAACCTAAATAATCGGATATCACCAGGGCTACAGGCAAGCCGAGATGGGCTATTAAATCTATGATATAAAGCTTTTCCGATAGGGGGACGAATAATCCTCCAGCACCTTCTACAATCAGATTGTTTTCTGTGTAAGGGA
>DAIQRP010000049.1:310-1745 GCA_036786125.1 Sphingobacterium sp. | reverse complement strand
TTTGCTGTGGGGAACTAATTTTTTTATTTTTATGGAATCCGAATCGGCTAAATCTCCAGACTGCACAGGCTTCCAATAGTCCGCTTTAAAATGCGCTGTAAGAACTGCAGAAGATATGGTCTTTCCTATTTCTGTACCAATTCCTGTGACAAATATTTTTTTAAATGGCGCTGTCATATATGATGATTCTTATCTTTTATTGTTATATCGCTGGATATAGCATTTGAATAATGGAGGCTAAATTGTGTATATCCGATAAGCTATGCTGTGCATGGATACAGATACGGAGACGTTCTTTTCCTGCGGCTACCGTAGGACTTAAGATAGGTAAGCAGTAATAGCCCTGCTCTTGGAGCTGTAGAGCAATCTGCTTGACTTCCTGATTCCCGGAAATATGAATCAGCTGGATCGGACTTCTAAAATCTCCCTGAGCCATAGGGACTAGCTGTTTAAAAAGTGCAATATTACTTTTTAATGTTTCTGATAATTGAGGGTTTCTATCGAGAAAATCTAAAGATTTTCGAACCGACAGCCATTGTATCTGCGGTACAGCTGTACTATAGATAAAAGAACTACTGAAATTAATCAGGTAATTGCCCAGTTGAGCCTTTCCTAATACGGCTGCTCCATGAGCTCCTATGGCTTTTCCAAATGTAATTAAGGTCGCTAAAACGCGATCTTGAAGATTTAACTGATAGACTAAACCTTTTCCAAATATGCCATAGGAATGAGCTTCATCGACAATTAGAAACGCATTGTAGCCCTCACAAAGCGATAGGATCTGCTCGATATCAGCAAGTGTTCCATCCATAGAATAGAGGCTTTCTATAAACACAAATACCTTTCCGCTAGCCTTTTCAAGTCCTTGCTTTAAAGACGCTAAATTATTGTGGGCAAACTTGATTTTTTTGGCAAATGACTGCTTAATACCTTCATGTATAGAATTATGAATATATTCATCTACTATAATAGTATCATTTCTGCCCGCTAGGGAGGAGGCTAATGCTAAGTTCGCCATATACCCTGAAGGAAAGGTTAGGGCCGCTTCCGTGCCGTGCCTTTGAGCCAGATAGGATTCAAATTCCATCAGCTGACTGGAATTGCCCGTCAGCAATCTAGATCCTGTACTTCCACGAAGCAGCGATGGCTTGCTCTTAATCTCCTCTAAAATCTCCTGCTGGATTAATGGATGATCCGCTAATCCCAAGTAATTATTGGAACAGCAATCTATAAGATCTAAAGGCAGGGTCAGTTGACGCAGATTACCATCTTCCGCCCTTT
This sequence comes from Sphingobacterium sp., assembly GCA_036786125.1. Classification (GTDB taxonomy): domain Bacteria; phylum Bacteroidota; class Bacteroidia; order Sphingobacteriales; family Sphingobacteriaceae; genus Sphingobacterium. Next base: position 464 of record DAIQRP010000049.1, on the reverse strand, counting down.
TTTGTAAGGAGGCATTTAGAAAATCGCTATTTAAAACCTGATCTTTTCTGTCTTGTAGGGGCTCAGCTGTAAACATCTCTTTTATTTTAGGAGTTTCTCTGCTTGCAGGCACTTATTATAATCTCTAGCTAAGGCAGCAATCCACTGATGAAAT
>DAIQRP010000049.1:0-300 GCA_036786125.1 Sphingobacterium sp. | reverse complement strand
CATGGCTAAAATATGATCGGCATATTTCTTCCAATTGGAGTTAAACTCCTGAAGCTGTTGTATCATCTCCTCGAGATGTCCTTCTTCTTCGAGGATAATAGATTTCACATGTACCTTCTGCTGGTTCTTCGTCAATATATCTTGATACACGGGATAAAGTTCATCTGCGCGTACTTCAATGGCATAAGTGACAAATAGGTAGGCGGCATATTGAAGTGCTGCTCCATGCAGATCAAAGGTCTTTTTGATAAAACGGGAGGTTTGAATATCAAGCTGTTGCAGGTAGTTTTTAGTAGCTAC
>DAIQRP010000048.1:1808-18948 GCA_036786125.1 Sphingobacterium sp. | reverse complement strand
ATGTTTCTAAATTTCCACTATTAACTCGAGAGTTACTTTTGCATGGCTATTCAAAATCGGATGTCGCCAAAATTATGGGTGGAAATTTTCTACGACTTTTGCAGGAAAATGAAAATTAGAAATTATACAGATATTTTAGAAATAAGAAATAAAGATGGCAAAAACTAAATCAGCATACTTCTGTCAAAACTGTGGACATGAAACCTCGAAATGGATGGGGCAGTGTCCAAGTTGTAAGCAATGGAATACTTTGGTCGAGGAGCTGGTTGAAAAAGGCAGCTCTAGAGTTCCGGAGTGGCGAAGCACAGCGGCGCCATCAAAAAGAACGAATAAGGCGGCTGTCATTCATGAAATTGTATATACGGAAGAGCATCGGATAGAAACGCCAGATGCTGAATTCAACCGCGTTTTAGGCGGGGGGATTGTGCCTGGATCTCTGGTGCTTATAGGAGGGGAGCCCGGTATTGGGAAATCCACTTTAATGTTGCAGTTAGCGCTTTCTATTCCAAGTATCCGTACCTTATATATTTCTGGAGAAGAATCGGAGCAGCAGATTAAAATGCGTGCGGAACGATTGAATCAGACCTCCAATGCAAATTGTTTTATTCTGACGGAAACTTCTACACAGAATATATTTAAGCAGATCGAGGTGGTAGAGCCTAATTTAATCGTTATCGATTCTATACAGACTTTACATTCAGCTCAAATTGAGTCTGCTCCAGGTTCTGTATCTCAAGTTCGAGAATGTACGGCAGAATTATTGAGATTTGCGAAAGAGACGAATACACCAGTATTTATTGTCGGGCATATTACTAAAGATGGCTCCATTGCTGGGCCTAAAGTTTTGGAACATATGGTCGATACAGTACTGCAGTTCGAAGGCGACCGCCACCATGTATACCGTATTTTACGAGCGGTAAAAAATAGGTTTGGCTCGGCTTCAGAATTGGGTATTTATGAAATGCAAGGTTCAGGTCTTCGGGAGGTGTCCAATCCTTCGGAGATTATGCTTTCCCAACGAGATGCTCCGGTTTCGGGAGTAGCTATAGCAGCGATGTTAGAAGGAATGCGCCCGATGATGATTGAAGTGCAAGCATTGGTTTCTAACTCCGCATTTGGAACTGCGCAGCGTTCTTCTACCGGCTATGATACCAAGCGATTGAATATGTTACTCGCGGTTTTAGAAAAGCGTTTTGGGTTTCGGCTTTCCGCTCAGGATGTGTTTTTAAATATTGCTGGAGGGTTGCGTGTCGAAGATCCGGCTATAGACTTGGCTGTTATTATTGCGATTATCTCTTCCCAGCAAGATATGCCGGTGAATACATCCATAACCTTTGCGGGAGAGGTTGGGCTTTCGGGTGAAATCCGAGCCGTAAACCGTATAGAACAGCGTATTGCTGAAGCGGAAAAACTCGGATTTGAAGGTATTTTTATCTCCAAGTTCAATGTGAAAGGGCTGGATGTCAAAAAATATAATATTGCCGTTCGTCCGGTAGCCACCTTAGAAAATATATTTTCTGCGCTATTTGGATAAGTGAGTTTAGGACAAAAAAAATCCCTGATCAATCGATCAGGGATTTTTTTTGTCTTTTATTTACCCAGAAGCTCGGATAATTTAGCATCTAATTCATCTCCGTGAATATTACGTGCTATAATGATTCCATCTGGACTAATTAAAACATTCTGAGGAATGGACTTAACAGCATATAGAGTGCCGACCTCATTCTGCCAGCGTTTTAAATCAGAAACATGTTTCCAATGCAGTTTATCATCATGAATGGCTTTCACCCACGATTTATGATCTCTGTCAAAAGAAATACCTAAAATTTCAAAATTATCGCCTTTAAAGCGTGTATACGTTTGAACTAAACGCGGGCTTTCCACTCGGCAATCGGGGCACCAAGACGCCCAAAAGTCTAATAAAACGTATTTACCTCTTAATTCGGATAGTTTAAATGGCGCACCTGCCGTATCATTTTGTGTAAATTCAATAGCTGGATTCCCTACGGAAACACGATTTAATACATCTAAATAAGCTTGAAACTCTTTTCCTTCGGTGGAAGATTTAACGCTTTCACTCAAGGTATTAAACAGGGGTTGAAGTTCTTTATATTCGGGGGTATAACCTCCTGCTCTACGTAAAGAGACCAGGCTGGAAATGGAGTCCGGGTTCTGCTTTACCAGATTAATATAATCCGTTTTTGTTAATTCTTTTTGCTGAGCGAGGCCAAGCAGAGGAATAAATAAAATGATTATGGCGATTCTTTTTTTCATATTTTTAATTCTAGTTCACAAATATAATAATATCTATTACATTAGTAGAGTAAATTTTTTGATACTATGCCTCAAATCCTAAGTAAACTCCCGGAAGTCGGTCTGACGATTTTTTCTAAAATGACCAATTTAGCTCATGAATACCAGGCCATTAACCTTTCTCAGGGATTTCCTGATTTTCCGCCTTCGGAACGGTTAATCGAACGTGTAAAACACTATTATGCTGGAAATTATAATCAATATGCGCCGATGCCAGGGGTATGGGAGCTGCGGGAGCAGATTGCATGGAAACAGGAGCAAAATTACGGCTATGCTGTAGATACAGATACAGAAATCACGATTACTGCTGGAGGGACGCAGGCTTTATTTACCGCTATTGCTATGTTAATACAGGCTCAGGATGAGGTGATTATCTTTGAGCCGGCTTATGATTCGTATCGACCAGCTATAGAGCTATTCGGAGGGAAAGTGGTGCCGGTCCAACTGTTAGCGCCGGATTTTGAAATTAACTGGTCTGTCGTATCGGAATGCATTACAGATAGAACTCGATTGATCCTCATCAATACCCCTAATAACCCCACAGCTAAGCTTTGGAAGGAATCGGATTTACAACAATTAGCACAGCTTATTAAAGATAAAAATATCTATGTGATCTCGGATGAGGTGTATGAGCATATGACTTATAATCAGCTTAAGCATACTTCGGCTTGGTCAGTGGACGGGCTTCGAGAGCGCTGCTTAGTTGTTGCTTCTTTTGGTAAACTCTTGCATACTACGGGATGGAAGATGGGTTATGTGCTGGCCTCTGCTGAACTGAGTACTGAATTTAGGAAGGTTCATCAGTATAATGTATTCTCCGTGAATACTCCTTTACAGTATGCTATTGCCGATTTTCTAAAAGACCCGCAAGAGTACTTAGGGCTATCGGCTTTCTTTGAACAAAAGAGGGATTTGCTTGTGGATGGATTAGCAGGCTCTAAATTTAATATTTTACCCTGTGAAGGAACTTATTTTTTGCTCTTGGATTACCGACAGTTATCAGATGAGCCGGAAATGGAATTTGCGAGTCGAATTGTGCGCGAGTATAAAATCGCAACCGTGCCTGTTTCTGCGTTTTATTGCGGAGGTTTAAATCAGAACTTGCTGAGGTTGTGTTTTGCTAAAAAGGAGGAAACCCTACTTAAAGGTATTGATAATCTGCTATCTATCGTGTAAATTTATTTTTGAAAAATATTTATCAATCGATTGTCTATAATATTTGTACGTTTTTTAATTAAAAACTTGCAAATATGCATGGTTCAATGACAATAATTCATAAATTTGTTACTCACGTTATCAATAATTATATCCCACAATGGCAAGATTAAATTTATTGGAAGAAACGCGCTTTGAAAAAGTTCCAGTAAGCGTGTATGCTGACCAACATGCAGCATCCAAAGATGTAGCAAAACGTATTGCAGAAATTATTCGTAATAAACAGGCTCAAGGTCAACAAGCTGTTTTAGGTTTAGCAACGGGAGCCACTCCTGTGAAGGTGTATGCCGAATTAATTCGCTTGCATCAAGAAGAAGGCTTAAGCTTTAAAAATGTGGTGACCTTTAACTTGGATGAATACTTTCCGATGCAACCTGATGCTGTACAGAGCTATGTGACCTTTATGAATAAAAATCTATTCGATCATGTCGATATAGAGCCTGCTAATATTAATATTCCGGATGGGACATTAAATGAGGCAGATATTCAGGCCTTCTGTGTTGCTTATGAGCAGAAAATCTCTCAATTGGGAGGATTAGATATTCAGCTATTAGGCATTGGACGTACGGGGCATATTGGTTTTAATGAACCCGGTTCAGCGCCAAACTCCGGAACTCGATTGGTTACCTTAGATGATTTAACACGTCGTGATGCATCACGTGATTTTGGAGGAAAGGAAAATGTTCCGACAAAAGCTATTACGATGGGAGTGGGTACAATCTTTAAAGCTAAAGAGATTATCTTAATGGCTTGGTCTGGAAATAAGGCCGAGATTGTACGGAAAGCAGTGGAAGGCGAAATTTCAGCTGAAATTCCGGCGACTTATCTGCAATTAAATGATAATGTAGAGTTTGTTTTAGATACCGAGGCTGCCTCACTATTAACGCGTTTTGATAAACCTTGGTTAGCAGAGGATGTAGAATGGACAGATTCTTTAATTAAAAAGGCTGTGGTATGGTTATCCTTAGAATTACATAAGCCGATTTTAAAGTTAACTGAAGAAGATTATAATTCGTATGGCGAAGCTGGTTACAGAAAATGGTCCAGCTTATAATATCAATATAAAATTATTCAACGAATTACAGCATACCATTACAGGATGGCCAGGAGGGAAGCCTAATGTAGATGATTCGCAGCGTCCAGAGCGTGCGAATCCGGCGAAGAAAAATGTGATTTTATTTTCCCCACATCCCGATGATGATGTGATTTCTATGGGGGGTACTTTTATCCGCCTGGCGGATCAGGGGCATAATGTACATGTGGCCTATCAGACTTCTGGAAATACCGCTGTATGGGATGACGATGTATTGCGTTATTTAGAATTCGCGGAGGATTTCGCTAGGGAGATGGGGATAGATGCGTCTTCTATAAGTAATTTATATCAGGAAAGCAATGCGATCTTTGCCGAGAAAAAGCCAAATCAAATCGATACTGAAATAGTACGGAAGATTAAAGCGATGATTCGTAAAGGGGAGGCGATTGCCGGAGCGAGATTCGTAGGTCTACCGAATGAAAATATTCATTTTCAAGATTTACCATTCTATGATCGAGGGAAATTCTCGAAAACGGTATCGTATGAAGATGATATCTTACAGACTATGGAGTTATTACGTGAGGTGAAACCACATCAGGTTTTTGCTGCAGGAGATTTTGCTGATCCACATGGTACACATAAAGTGTGTTTTGATATTATTTTAGAAGCATTAATCCGTTTACGTCAGACTGATGAATGGACTCAGGATTGTTGGTTCTGGTTATATCGTGGAGCATGGCATGAATATCCAATTCACGAAATTGAAATGGCCGTGCCTTTATCGCCACAAGAGGTGAAACGTAAACGTTTAGCGATATTTAAACATCAATCACAAAAAGATCTCCCTGTTTTCCCGGGGGATGATGCACGTGAATTTTGGGTCAGAGCGGAAGATCGTACCTCAGAAACAGCACGTCTCTATGATGAACTTGGATTAGCCAATTACGAAGCGATTGAAGCTTTTGTCAGATGGAAATTTGACTAAATAATAAAATTTATAAAAAAGCCCTGCCTATTTTTTAGGCAGGGCTTTTTTATTTTAAGGTTATTTTTTTCCTTTTATGAAAGTAGGCCTGTTATAAGCCCTTCCTCAGCGCTAAAAAGAGCATTTAAAGCCTCCTAGTGGATTTAACCATTAGTTTAATTCAAATTAAATTATTTCAGATAACGTCATTGTATTCCTAATATATTCTATACATTTGCAACGTAATTCTTATTTAGATTAATTAAAAATAAAAGCATGAATACAAAATTACTTGTTCTTTCTGCGTTAGCGCTCTTTAGTACATCTTCTTTGGTGGCTCAGGTCTCTAATGTTATTCGAGGTAAAGTTGTGGATGAAAACAACAAACCTTTATCTGCAATTACTATTACTGTAGGCAAGCAGTCTGTCAAGTCCAAGGCGGATGGAACTTTTGAAATAGCGACTCGCAAAGAAGGGGCTATAACGTTACGTATTTCTTCTATTGGATATCGTCCAATTATTGTCAATAAAATTATAAATAAAGAAGACTTAGATTTGGAGAATATCCTATTGATCTCCAATGATAATGAACTCGATGAGGTGGAAGTATTTGGAGCACGTAAAAGACAGCCTAAAGGGCTAGAGTCTATTACACGTATGCCATTAAAACCATCGGATCAGATTCAGTCTATTTCCATTATTTCTTCCAAATTAATTAGCGAGCAAGGTGCACTGACCATTACTGATGCTGTTCGAAATGTCCCTGGGGTAACCTTATTTGGTTCCTATGGAGGCGTTCGTGAGTCCATGTCTACTCGTGGATTTCGTGGTATCCCTGTTTTAAAAAATGGAGTGCGTATGGATTCCCAATTTCAAACGGCTGCAGGTGTAGCAGATATGCAAGGGGTAGAATCTATTCAAGTCATTAAAGGTTCCGCAGCGATTACACAAGGGGTTATTACCGATATTGGAAATGCAGGTGGTGTAATTAATTTAGCGACTAAAACTCCTGATTTTATCGATGCTGGAGAAGTGCAGGTTAGAGCAGGATCATGGGGTCATTTTAGACCTACCTTTGATTTTCAGACCGTTTTAAATGATGAAAATACAGTGGCGATTCGTTTGAATGGAGCCTATGAACGTAATGATAGTTACCGAAAGATTGTCAATTCCAATCGCGTATATATAAACCCTTCATTAACTTGGAAACCCAATGATAAGACCACGATTATTTTAGAAGGGGATTATTTAAATGACAATCGTACGCCAATGACTTCGGCAGTAAACTTAGCGGGGATTGATACCGAAGCGTTATGGTTAATTCCATATGATAAATTTTTAGGCTTTAGAGATGATAAGAATAATACCGAAATGTCCTCTTTTATGGCGCGTTTCGAGAGAAAATTATCTGAAAACTTTAAATTACGCGCTGCTTTTGCACGCTCCTCATTTCAGGTAGATAATCAAGTGACCTCCGCAACAGCGGTCCGTAATTCCAATTATGAGCAATTTAATCGTTCGGTATCCCGCTCTTTAAGAGATGATAAAAATACCACTTTCCAATTGGATTTAGTCGGACAAGATGTTAAAACAGGAGGCATTACACATACCATGCAAGTCGGAGTCGATTATAGAATTGCCGATGCGACGACTACGGCTTTAGGCCGTTGGGTGGGGGTAGCAGATTCCAGTACAGGTGTGGTTAGAAATACCTTTACCAGCTCATTCCCAATTGATGTGATTCGTTTAGAAGATAATTTTACGAATGACATGCCTACAAATCTTGCTTTTGAAAAAAATAACCCTGTCAATGCTTATTATAATACTTTTGGGGTATTAGCGCAGGATGTTATTACGTTTAATTCCTATTTAAAAGCTATTTTAGGCTTACGTTATTCTCAAATAACGAATATTGTTAAAGCATCATCTTCTTCTTCTGTAGGTTCGGCATGGAATCCATCCCTAGGGATTATGGTTTCACCAATTAAACAGGTGAATTTATTTGGTTCCTATACCACGTCTACTTCCTTACGTAGTGAAGCGAACTTAATGAATAATGGAGAGCGTATCGGACCTTCGACTACGAATCAGTATGAATTCGGTATTAAATCGGATTGGTTAGATGATAAATTACGTTTTAACTTTACCTATTTCCATATTAATACGGGCAACTTATCGAATGCGGAATATGTGGAAGGCACGAATAATCCGACAGGATATTACTTTAAAGCCGGAGATTTAAAAAGAAATGGTGTAGAAGTAGAATTAAATGGACGTATTTTAGAGAATCTACAAGTGATGTTAGGATATGCTTATTTAAATGCACGCTATGAAAATAGCCCTTCCTATGTGAATGGATCTGCACCGATGAATGCACCTAAACATACTGGAAATGCTTGGATTCAATATAAATTCAACCAATATGCCTTAAATGGATTGAGCCTAGCATTCGGAGCTTATTATGTGGGAGATCGCCCAGTGAATGAGCATAGCTTAAACCCGGATGGACACGGTTCTCCAGTAGGTACTAAACCTTTTGATATGCCTGCTTATCTAACTTTAAATGCGCAGGTAGGATATGAGTATCAAAAAGTGACTACCCGAGTATATATTAATAATATCGCGAATGAAATTGGATTTAACTCTTATTTCAGAGGAGGTTTTATCAATCAGACCGACCCACGTAATGTATCTGTAGCGGTATCATATAAATTTTAATTAGCCACCAATTCAAATACGTTTAATATCAGTTTTTAATGTTTACCTCAGGGAAGAGATTCCTTGAGGTTTTTTTGTTCATATGGCGGTATAGCTTATAGAGGTTATGCAACTCATACAGGCGGTATACTCATACAAGTTATGCAACTTATACAGGTTATATAATCGATAAATAATCTAAGGAATATGTCGAGAGATAGGCTATGATTTCATAACGTAAGGAGTTGGGCAAAAAGCCAAAATGCTTTTTAAATGCGGTGGTAAAATGTGTCGCATGTTTGTACCCGATTTTAGTGGCTATATCCGCAATTTTATCATCTCCGGTAAGCAATAGCTCCTTGGCGAAATTCATCTTATTCTTGAGGATATAACTATGTATGGTGAGCCCATACATATATTTAAAATGTTTTTTTAAATACTGCTCATTTGTCCCAATAATACGCGAGAGTTCGGGAATGGTATAGGTATGTGCTATATTCTCATCGATTAGAAATTTAGCTTCTCGGACTTTTTCCATATCCGAACGTCTAATTTTAATCGTAGTCTCTTCCTCTAATTGTTGGATAAATAGCAACTGTTTAGAAAATAGTTCGAGCACCTTGGATTTTTGATGTAGATTTTTCAACATGGAGGGAATATTATCCATGAGTATTTCCAGCGCTATCGGATAGATGGCTGCATCATCAATAAATTGAGGGTGGAAGGTTTGAATGAGGGAGGTGAAATTCTTCTCTTCCACATTCAGCTGATCTATAAAAGCACGTTCTGTCACAATCACCAAACAGCTGCAATCCATCTTCAACGATCGAATTTCAAAATTATGCCCTTTATTTAAGCTTAATAAGATGCTCTTTCGCTCATCGACTTCATAAGAAAGGTCGTTGGAAGAAGTGAAAAAGCAGGTTTCGCTGGTCGCAACCAGACTAATATAGGAATCGGAACATAAGGTGAAATTGAAGCCAAAAAATGGTTTTATTTCCCCTAAATAGATATGATTCGAAATTTTGGTCAACATAAAATTTACATCTACCGTACTATTAGTCATGATTTTGCTTTCTGTTTTATTTTTTTTCGGTTCTGGTAATTAGTTTTTCCGTTATCGTCCTTTTTACGTATCGAATTACTTTATTTTCGCAGTGTCTTTATTTAGACTCATTCTAACCAAAGTCAAAAATAATAAATTAACAATAATTAACAGTAAATACGATGAATAAATTTTACAAGTTAGTCTTACTCGTAATTTGTTTTCTAGCTCATGCTCAACTTACTTTGGCGCAGGAACATCTGCTTATCCAAGGTCAGGTACTCGATCAAGAGAATGGAGAGGCAGTTGCAGGGGTAAGCATTTATGTGAAAGAAAACCCGAAATCGGGTTCTGTTGTAACAGGAACTACCGGCGGTTTTTCTATTCGGGCTCATAGTGGGCAGACTTTAGTCATTACACACTTAAGTTATAGTCCCAGCTCCCATAAAATTAAATCGGGGGAAGAGAAAGTAACTCTTTATGTCAGTAAGCAAAATAATATTCTTGCTGAAGCGGTCGTAACGGGTGCTTTAGGTATACAACGTTCGGCTCGAGAAGTAGGAGCTTCTGCACAGATTGTAAATAATGAATATTTAAATGAAGGTAAAGTGGTCAATCCGCTATTAGCTTTAGCGAGTAAAGTTGCTGGTCTTCGGATTAATGCAACAGATTTAACCACTGGAAAGACAGATCCTGGTGTTCAGGTCCGTCTACGTGGTTCCCGCTCTTTAAATCGCTCTAAAAATGATCCAATTTATGTAGTAGATGGTTTTCCCGTACCTGATATCGGTCGTATAAATCCCAATGATATCGAAAATATCACGGTATTAAAAGGAGCAAATGCTGCCGCATTATATGGTTCTGAAGGGGTGAATGGAGCGATTATGATTACCACAAAAAGAGGACAGCGTGGAGCAGGAGAGATTTCGGTGAGTAACAGTACCATGTTCTCCAATGTATTCTTCCTTCCTCCAGCACAAAATCAATATGGTCAAGGTGCAAATGGAGTATACAATCCAACAATTAGTGACTCTTGGGGTCCGGCATTTGATGGCACGATGAAAGATTTCGGTCCGGCCATTAATGGATTCCAACCTCAGGCATTATATGCGGCTCCAAGAAAAGACAATAGATTACAGACTTTTGATACTGGTGTAACTACGCAAAGTGATGTTTCCTTTTCTGGAGGAGATGAGCGTTCCACTTACTTTATGTCGGTACAAGATGTGCGTATTAAAGGAATTGTCCCTGGAGATAAATCCTCTCGTACTGGTGCGCGTTTTAATGGATCTAGAAAATTCAATAAATTAAATACCTCCTATAGTGTAAACTATATCTTCTTCGATAATAATACAACTTCAGATGGACCATGGCCTTCGGTATATGACCAACCTTCGAATATCGATTATAAATCGTATAGAGATTGGTCAGATCCAACTACGCCAGCACATCCATTAAATTGGTATAACACAGCGAAAAAGAATCCATTCTTCCTTGCGGATAATACTCGTAATACAGCGAAACAACATACCGTAAATGCGAAGGTAGAATTGGATTATGAATTTACTGATTGGTTTAAAGCCATCTATAGAGTTGGTGTATTTAATGATCAGACAGCTTCACGTACGACTGTAGGGAAGATGTTTTCAACCATCGGAGCACGGAATGTCAATGGATCAGTATCCGATGGGCAGCAAAATTTCACCCGTTTGAATAATGATTTTATCTTAAGTTTTAATAAGGATTTCGGCAAGTTCAATACCCGCTTATTATTAGGTCAGAATATCCGTATGGATGACCGTAAGACTATTGGTATCGGTGCAAATAATCTATTATTTGAAAATATCTTTAACCAAGGTTCTCGTGCTGGAGAGTTAAATGGATCTGCAGCAATTACGCAATACCGCTCCTTAGGTACATATGGTGAGTTAACAGTAGGTTATGAAAACTACCTATTCTTAACGTTAACCGGACGCCAGGATCAGGTATCTGTATTAAGTAAGAATAATAGAAGTTACTTCTATCCAGGGGTAAGCAGTTCCTTTGTATTTACGGATGCCATAGAAGCGTTAAAAAATAGCACGGTATTAAGTTTCGGTAAGGTTTATGCTTCCTTCAATCGTACAGGTAACGTCACTTTAGATCCTTACCGTCTTAACTTAACTTATAATCAAACTGGAGGATTTCCTTTTGGAGGTTTAGTCGGTTTTACACCTGGACTTAGTAATCCAAATGAGTTAATTGAGCCTGAATTTGTTACTTCTTATGAGGCGGGTTTCCAATTAGGGATGTTTAACAATCGATTAAATATTGATTTTGCCTATGCCTTCTCAGACTCTAAGGGACAGATTTTTGAAGCCGTAACTTCTTCAGCTACTGGATTTAATCGTTCTATTGTCAATGCAGGACGTTTGACAAACTCCATTATTGAGGTCGCTTTAAATGGATCTGTTGTGAAAAAGAAAGATTGGAATGTCGATCTAGGATTAAACTTCTCGTACACGAACAATCAGGTTAAGGAGCTGTATACAGGTCAGGAATTCAATATCTTCCGTCAGCAATATGCTATTGTAGGAGAACCTTATCCGACCTTAAAGATGAAAGACTTCAAACGAGATGATTTAGGACGTATTGTAGTAGACAAAAATGGAAATATTTCTGAAGCAGCGGAAGAAACAGTTTTAGGAACGATGGTCCCTCCATATCTATTTGGATTTAATACACGTATCGGTTATAAAGGATTCCAAATTTCAGCACAGTTTGACTCGCGCTTAGGAAGCTGGATGTATTCGGAGGTAGTGCCACGTATGTATGCGGCAGGTACACATCCTGAAACTGTAAAATTCGATAGGGCAGAGTTTATACTTCCGAATTCAGTAGTTGAAAATGCAGACGGATCCTTCTCGGAAAATACTTCCGTATTATCTAAAGGCGATAAAGCTTGGTGGACAGCTTACGGAAAGATTCAAACCGTGACTGCTGCGAAAGCTGATTATTTAAAACTCAGAGAACTTCAGGTATCTTATACCTTACCGACTTCGGTATTAGGAAACCAAAAGCTGATTAAGCGTGCTACATTAGGTTTGGTAGGAAATAACCTATTTATTATTACTGATAAGTCCAATAAAATAGGCGATCCAGAGGCACTTTACAATGGTACAGATGGATATTCTTCTTGGAGACAAATTCCTTCTGCACGTTCATTTGGATTTACGGCAAACTTTACTTTCTAAGACATTTAAAATGAAAAATTATATATTAAAATTCTCACTATTAGGCTTACTCGCATTCACCAGTAGTTCCTGTTCTAATTTTTTAGATGTGAATGTGAACCCGAATGCTCCGGTAGGAGAAAATTTAACGCTAAACAATAAATTGCCAGCGGCTTTAGTGGCCACAGCTACGCAAGAAGCAACCCAGCTAAACCAATTAGGGGCTTGGTGGTCCGGTTATTGGGGCACCTCTTCAGAAGGGTTAAACTCTTTTTTTAATGAGAAGATTTATTCCGGACCTGGAATTCGTGATGTCAGAGATGGTATCCCTGTATGGGAAAATTCTTATAACTACCTGCTGTATTACAAATTGATGTTAGATCAAGCAGAAGATGAGGGCGCCTTATTCTATTCTGGAATTTCTAAGATTATGATGGCTTGGCATTTCTTCCAGTTGGTGGACATCTATAATAATGTTCCTTTCGATGAGGCTTTACAAGGCTCTACTTATAACCGCCCGACCTATGAAGATGGGAAGACGGTATATGAAAAATCGATGAACTTGGTTACTGAAGGTATTCAGGATATCAAAAGCGCGAGTATTGCTCCGAAAAACGATGATATTATCTTTGGGGGAAATAAAAACTTATGGATGAAATTTGGAAATACCATGAAGTTAAGAGCCTTATTACGTCAGTCGGAACAAGCCTCTCAAGCGGCTTATATTACGGCAGAGATTCAAAAAATCGTTCAAGAAGGTTCCGGTTTCTTAGGGACTTCAGAGTCCGCATTGGTACAGCCAGGTTATTTAAATACGGCGGGTAAGTTAAATCCGTTTTATGAAAACTATTACCGCAATAGTGGAGGTGCTACTGTTAATAATTATACCAATATTAGACCGACCACTTATATTATAGAGAAGTTAAAAGGTCTAAATGACCCGAGATTAGCGGCTTTATATGTGGAAGTCGGAGGAACGTTCAAAGGAGTATCTTTTGGAAATCCAACAGTTTCTACAGAGTCGGATGCGATCAATACCTCTGCGTTTAAAGGGCCTTTGGAAAATGGAAATCAGCCAGCAGGTCTGATTAAATCATTTAATCAAGCTTCAGTTTTATTATCATCGTTTGAAAGTTTATTCTTACAAGCGGAAGCGGCTCAACGTGGATGGATTTCAGGTACTGCGGCGACATATTATCAAGCAGCGATATCCGAATCTTTTAAATACATTATGAATGGTACGGTGGATATTTCGACTTATACCGCACAGAATACAGTCGCTTTAGCTTCAGCTTCGAATCCTATAGAACGTATTATTGAGCAGAAATGGTTGGCTTTAAATTCCATCAATAGTATTCAGGCATGGGCAGATTATCGTAGATTAGGTTATCCTCAGATTCCCAATTCTATGGTTGCTCCAAGTCCCGAGGCAAGACCTCAGCGATTGATGTACCCAGAAACGGAAAATAGTACAAACCGCGATCAGGTAGTCGCTCAAGGATCAGATGATATCTTAACGGCTAAAGTCTGGTGGAATAGATAAGGACTTCTAATCAAGACATAAAAAAAGGACAACAGTAAACTGTTGTCCTTTTTTTATGTCTTGAATTCATGCTTAAGATTCCCGTTTCGAGAAAGAGCCAATAATCATTTCTATAATGGCCACGATAATGGCAAATAAAGCAGCGGTCCAGAATCCCGAAACATCGAATTTAGAACCCATTAACTTATCTGTCAATAAAATCATCAGGATGGTAATAATAAAAGATACCAGTCCTAAAGTCAACCAATTTAATGGAAATGTAAATAAACGCAGTACGGTTCCTACAGTGGCATTGACAAAGCCAATAATTAGTCCAGTTAGGATAGCCCATCCAAAACCTGCGACCTGAACACCTGGAGTTAGCCATGAGGCCAAAGCGATGACTACACCAGTAACGAGTAAAGAGATAATAAAATTCATATAAGTATAGATTTAATTATTTATTGTTTTACGCAAAATATATGCCAATCCGCATCGTAATGCCTGATGTTACATAAAACAATGATTGTATATAAATGTTTTTATCTAAAAGGGGATTAAAGAAGCATAGCGTAAAATAATAGTATGCTGGCATAGAAAATTTTCGTAAATTATGAATGCAATTATAAACAATAGATTATGAAAACACTTATTTCAACAGTACTTATGTGCTTGGTAGCATGTGGTATTTTCGCACAATCGGACCCTATTTTAGGCAAATGGCAAAATCCTTCCGGAGAAGGGCGTATTGAAATTACTAAAAAAGGAGACAAATATTTTGGTACTTTATATTGGATGAAAGCACCTAATGAAGCCAATGGACAGCCTAAAAAGGATTTAAAAAATCCAGATAAGGCTTTACAAGCGCGTCATATTCAGGGTTTGGAGATATTGACCAATTTCTCTAAAACTGGAGATAAGGTCTATGAAGGAGGAAAGATCTACGATCCAAAATCTGGAAAGACCTACAGTTGTAAGATGACACTGAAGGATAATAAAACATTAGATATTAGGGGCTTTGTCGGTGTAAGCATAATGGGGCGTACCGAAACTTGGAAACGCGTAGAATAAAAAAATAAGGCTTCATTTGTTATGAAGCCTTATTTTTTTATTCTAAATTTAGTTTTATTTTTACAAGAATAGCAATCCCTATATGTCGGTCAAATTATCCTATGTTGAAAATGTTAAACTGGCCTTGCAAGCCATTGTAAGCAATAAACTACGTACCTTTTTAACGGCATTAATTATAGCCATAGGAATCACCGCACTGGTCGGGGTATTGACTTCTATCGATGCGATTAAAAGTTCCCTGACGAATTCATTTTCTTCCATGGGTTCGAACTCCTTTAATATTCGAAATCGTGGCGTCAATGTACGTATCGGGCAGGGGGGGACTCAAGCGAAAGTCTATCCTTCGATAACTTTTCGTCAGGCAGTAGCTTTTAAAGAGCAATTTGATAGCCTGGCTACGGTTTCTCTATCGGCCAATGTATCTTGGAATGCCACGGCCAAATATAGATCGGAGGCAACGAATCCGAATATCGGCCTACTTGGAGCCGATGAAAATTACCTGATTACTTCGGGATATACCCTAGCGGAAGGGAGAAACTTCTCTAGCCGAGATATAGAAAAAGGAAATCCGGTTATTATCATTGGAAATGATATCTATAAAGCATTATTTAAAGGGAATATCAGTCCTATTGGAGAGATTATCAATGTTAATGGAACACAATTTACCGTTATTGGCTTATTAGCTTCTAAAGGGGTTTCTTCCGGTTTTGGAGCAGATAAGGCTACAATTGTACCACTCCTTAAAGCACGTAGTCTAATTCAACGAACCGAACCTTCTTATATCATTACCATTGCTGCGGCAGATCCCTTAAAACTCGCTTCTTTAAAGCAGGAAGCCACCATTACCTTCCGTAATATTCGAGGCTTAAGTCCTAAGAATCCTACGAATTTTGAACTTATCGCCTCGGATGCGGTATCCCAAATTCTATTGAGTAATTTAATTTGGGTGACCATGGGAGCGATAGTGATTGCTTTAATTACACTGCTTGGGGCATCTATAGGTTTAATGAATATCATGCTTGTTTCCGTCACGGAACGTACGCGAGAAATAGGAATTCGCAAATCCTTAGGGGCAACCCCCTTGGTGATACAGCGACAGTTTTTAATTGAAGCCATTGTCATCTGTGTTATCGGAGGCATTATCGGCGTTATCCTCGGCCTTTTAGTAGGTAATATGGTGGCTTTACTATTAGGTGCTGACTTTATTATTCCGTGGCAATGGATGATCTTAGGCGTGGGGGTATGTGTTATTGTCGGCATGATTTCGGGATTCTATCCCGCTTCTAAAGCGTCTAAATTAGACCCTGTAGAAGCTCTTCGTTATGAATAGAGCATTTCGTTACGAATAGAGCATTTCGTTATGAATAGAGAGCTACTCTTAAAAATAGAAAGCTTCCTTAGAAATAGCGAGTTGCCTGCAGACTGAGCGTACTTTTTTCGATGGAGATTAACTGCCGGTCAATTTTATATTAGGCAACCGATTGAATAGATGAAATTTCTGTTAAATTTCTGGAAAATACTTATTCTCCAGAGCAAAGCATCTACGGACTCAATTTAAAACCTTATTTTTGTTTAGAATAAAAAATATAATTATGTATAAAACGTTACAACCTGCGCTTCAAAAAGAATTAGCTGAAATTAAAGAGGCTGGTCTATATAAAGAAGAGCGCATTATTGTTACCCCTCAGGGAGCAGACATTAAAGTGAGTACAGGGGAAGAGGTTATTAACTTCTGTGCGAATAACTATTTAGGTCTGTCTTCACATCCTCAGGTTATTCAAGCGGCAAAAGATGCAATTGATAGCCATGGATATGGCATGTCTTCCGTACGATTTATCTGTGGAACACAAGATGTACATAAAGAATTAGAACAGAAAATATCGAAGTTTTTAGGAACGGAAGATACCATTTTATATGCAGCAGCATTTGACGCTAATGGAGGGGTTTTTGAGCCTTTATTAGGCGCTGAAGATGCTATTATCTCCGATGAGTTAAATCATGCTTCGATTATCGATGGCGTACGTTTATGTAAAGCGCAGCGTTTCCGTTATAAGAATGCTGATATGGC
>DAIQRP010000048.1:0-1798 GCA_036786125.1 Sphingobacterium sp. | reverse complement strand
AAGCGCAATTACAAGCTGCTCAAGGGGCTCGTCACCGCATTATTGTTACAGATGGAGCCTTTTCAATGGATGGTTCCGTAGCACCTTTAGATGAAATCTGTGACTTAGCCGATAAGTATGAAGCCTTAGTGATGATTGATGAGTCACATTGTACAGGTTTTATTGGAAAGCAGGGGCGTGGCACACATGAATTATTCGATGTGATGGATCGCGTGGATATTATTACTGGAACCTTAGGAAAGGCTTTAGGTGGTGCTTCTGGAGGATTTACTTCGGGGCGTCAAGAAATTATCGATATGTTACGTCAGCGTTCACGTCCTTATTTATTCTCGAATACCTTAGCTCCAGCTATTGCAGGTGCTTCGGTAGCGGTATTGGATATGCTTTCTGAAACGACGGACTTACGTGATACTTTAGAGTCGAATACGAAATATTTTCGTGAAAAAATGACGGCTGCGGGATTTGATATTAAACCGGGTTTTCATCCGATTGTTCCCGTGATGTTATACGATGCTAAATTAGCGCAAGAATTTGCTTCCAAAATGTTGGCAGAAGGAATTTATGTGATCGGTTTCTATTATCCGGTAGTTCCTCAAGGAAAAGCGCGTATTCGGGTGCAGATTTCTGCAGGTCACGAAGTTGCGCATTTGGATAAAGCGATTGCCGCATTTACAAAAGTTGGAAAAGAACTTGGCGTAATAAAATAAAAAAAACTTCCTAACTATATGAAGATGTGGAGTTAATTATATATCTTTGCACCCTCGAAATAAACAAATAATACTTGCTAAATGCAGAATATCAGAAATATAGCGATCATCGCTCACGTCGATCACGGAAAAACTACCTTGGTTGATAAAATCCTTCACTTTACAAATCTTTTTAGAGATAACGATGGTACAGGCGATTTAATTTTAGATAATAATGATCTAGAACGTGAACGTGGTATCACAATTGTATCTAAAAACGTATCTGTACAATATAAAGGTGTAAAAATCAACGTTATTGATACTCCTGGTCACGCCGATTTTGGTGGTGAGGTTGAGCGTGTATTGAAAATGGCTGACGGTGTTGTTTTATTAGTAGATGCTTTTGAAGGTCCAATGCCTCAAACGCGTTTCGTAACTCAAAAAGCCTTAGCTTTAGGTTTAAAACCTCTTGTTGTTGTCAACAAAGTAGATAAAGAAAACTGTCGTCCAGAAGAAGTATATGAAAATGTATTTGACTTATTCTTCTCTTTAGATGCGACAGAAGAGCAATTAGCTTTCCCAGTATTATACGGATCTTCGAAAAATGGTTGGATGTCTACAGACTGGAAAGAGCCTAAAGAAGATGTATCTGAATTATTAGATGCAATCATTGACCATTTCCCTCCAGCTCCTTTTAATGAAGGTACTTTACAAATGCAAATTACATCCTTAGATTACTCTACTTTTGTAGGTCGTATTGCTATCGGTCGTGTTGCTCGTGGTACAATCAAAGAAAACCAACCTGTTTCATTGATGAAACGTGATGGTAAAATTGTAAAATCTCGTGTTAAAGAATTATATACTTTTGAAGGTTTAGGAAAAGTTAAAGTTTCAGAAGTTGCTTGTGGTGATATTTGTGCGGTTGTAGGTATCGAAGGTTTTGATATCGGTGATACCATTGCAGATTTCGAAAATCCAGAGCAATTAGAAGTGATCAGCATCGATGAGCCTACAATGAACATGTTGTTTACAATTAACAACTCTCCATTCTACGGTAAAGAAGGTAAATTTGTAACTTCTCGTCATATTCATGACCGTTTACAAAAAGAATT
>DAIQRP010000047.1:12556-19208 GCA_036786125.1 Sphingobacterium sp. | reverse complement strand
CTACTGCTTCTTTAGTTGTAGTACCAATGATTGGGTCACCACCAATACCGATAGCTGTAGTAATACCTAAACCTGCTTTTACAGTTTGATCAACCGCTTCATAAGTTAAAGTTCCTGATTTAGAAACTACACCTACATTACCTTTTTTGAAGATAAAACCTGGCATAATACCGATTTTAGCCTCATCAGCAGTGATAATACCTGGACAGTTAGGACCGATTAAGCGAGAATTTTTATCACTTAAATATGATTTAACTTGAATCATATCTTTAGTAGGGATTCCTTCAGTAATACAAACGATTACTTCGATACCTGCAGCAGCAGCTTCCATAATGGCATCTGCAGCGAAAGCTGGAGGTACAAAGATAATAGAAACGTTAGCGCCTGTAGCATCTACTGCAGCTTGAACAGAGTTGAAAACTGGACGGTCTAAGTGAGTTTGACCACCTTTACCAGGAGTTACACCACCTACTACATTCGTTCCGTACTCAATCATTTGAGTCGCGTGATAAGTACCTTCAGTACCCGTAAATCCTTGAACTAATACTTTTGAATCTTTATTTACTAATACACTCATCTTCTTAAATTTTGCAACGCAAATCTAATTATTTGTGATGATAACTCGAAACAATCTAGATAACTTATTCTTTTTAATTGATATAAATTTATGAGAAGTTGCGGTTTCGGATAAAATCCCATAGAACAATACCAATTGTGACAGAGACATTAAAGGAGTGTTTTGTACCGAATTGAGGAATTTCTATACAGGCATCTACCATCTCCATAATTTCTTCATCCACACCATGTACTTCGTTACCAAAAACAAAGGCATATTTATCCGCTGAATTCTGTTTAAACTCATTTAACATAACCGATTGTTCAGCTTGTTCGATTGCAATAATTTTAAATTGCTCATCTTTTAGCTTTTGTAAAGCATCTTTTGTATCTTTGGCGTATTCCCAAGCAATAGATTGGGTGGCACCGAGTGCAGTTTTTTCAATTTCGCGGTGTGGAGGTGTGCCGGTAATGCCACATAGATATATTTTTTCTATCGCAAATCCGTCAGCAGTTCGAAAGGCTGAACCCACATTATGCATGCTTCTTACATTGTCTAAAACAAGCACAATTGGAGTTTTCTCCTGATTTTTGAAAGTTTCAACATCAGGACGTTGAAGTTGTTCCATCGATAATTTTTGCATGGCACAAAGATAAGTAAACGAAAACTTTAATTTATATTTTGAATATTAAAAAGAAGGTGTTATTTTTGCATTCCAAAATTAAAGTAATAGAAAATAATAGCTAAAGAAAAATGGCAAATCATAAATCGTCAATTAAAAGAATTAGAGCTAACGCTACAAAGCGTTTAAGAAATCGTTACCAAGCTAAAACTACACGTAACGCTATCAAAAAATTACGTACTGCAACTTCTGCTGAAGAGGCTAAAACATTATTACCTCGCGTAATTTCAATGCTTGATCGTTTAGCTAAGAAAAATGTTATTCACAAGAAAAAAGCTTCTAACAACAAATCTAAATTAACGAAATTCGTTAACGGTTTAGCGTAAGCTTTTACTTAAAGCTATATATGAGGGATACAGCGCTCTGTATCCCTTTTTTATATGCTTGAGATTCTTGTGTAAATTTTTTTTACGCCAAATGCAATTAGTAAAATTTTAAAAAGCGTCACTTCGGATGACGCTTTTTTAATGATTATTTAGTTGATTGTTACAATCTCTGCAATAATAGATTGGAGCTTCTCCGGGTCTTTCATATATTTTTCTAAGTCATAAAGTTCGACTTTCTTAAAATCTATGGGATGTGATTCGGATTGTAAGGAGATGGTGCCTTTGGATAATAACTGACCATCCTGCTTAATTTGAGGGTCTACAGGATCCACATTTCCTCCGCCTATCTGAGGTTTCTCATAACTTAAGACCACTTCCCCATCTAAGATATGCTGCACTAAGGAGTCTCCTAAGACTAAAAATTCGGCAGTTACCCATTGATCTCCATGATAAGTTTTTGAAGTAGAGCTGATACAATGAGGGGTAAATAGCTTTTCCTGCATCACCACATGCGTACCAGGTGTACATAGGTTCGATGTCGTACGGGCATTTGTGCCATCGCCACCTAACAGTTGTCCTTCAATAGATATCGGAAAATCCTGGTCTATTAACATGGTCTCAGCTTGCTGTCCATGCAACATGGCTCCAGAATTTCTCCATGCCCATCCTTCTCCGCCTGGGGCTTGTTCCCCAACGAAACGATATACTATACGTAAGAGGTAAGCTGAAAATTCTTTATTGTAAAACAGATGCCCATATTGCTGATCAAAATCTGTATACCCATCATATCTTACTTTTAACAATCCATCCTCCACCCGAAAGGTATTCGCATAATTATCTCCTACGGCATGTTTACGAATTTTGGGCGTCCAATTTTTAATGTCTTTGCCGTTAAATAGCTGAATGGGTTTTGGTTTTTTGGTCGACACATGGGCAAAGAGTGCCGTGCTGCATAACGTGAGTAGAATGCTGCATTTAACTTTTCGAATCATCATAATTTAGGTTTTTAATTGGTTAGTTATTGTGCTCAGTTATTATGATATAATAGCTCTTTTTGTTTGACATATTCACTAGGTCTCACCCCGATGACCTTATTGAATGTATTGCTAAATGTAGGTAGGCTATTATAACCCACACGGATTGCGACTTCATTGACACTAAGTTTATCATCTAATAAGAGTTTTAATGCCGTCAGCATGCGCAAAATCGTGTAATATTGAATGAATGACATATTCAGCTCTTTCTGAAAAAGGCGGGCTAATGTACGTTCGCTTATATCAAATTTTTGAGATAAACTTTTGAAGCTGATATTTTCGTCAATTTTACTTTCTAAAAACCCTACTATTTCCTTTAGTTTGATATTACTTGGATAAGGTAAGGCCAAAGGAAGTTCCATTTGAGAAAGCTCCGGAAGAATCAGTTTGAAAGATTTTGCCAAAGTAAATTTAGGCTCCTCTACAGGAAATATATTCCCATTCCATCGATTGGTGAACATAATGAGTTCCATCAATAGATCGTTGACCGGATAGATACTGATTTTTTGGTAGAAGGAGGTATCGGATTCAAATTTTGGAAAATATAAATTCCGCATAACGACCTCCGGACTACTGGGATGTATGCTATGTCTGACGCCCGCAGGAATCCAGATATAATGACGAGCCGGTAAAAAATATGATTTCTCAGAAGTCTTTAAAAATACCACCCCACCTTCAGTATATAAAAACTGATCCTTATCATGAACATGCTCTGGAACGAAATTTTCCCCAATGATAGTATGGTGGCAATAGATACTATCTTCAAACGCATCCACTTCGGTCACGTAGTATCGATTTACAAATTTTCCTTCCGAATTAATGTTCTTTTTCTGCATTCTAGTTCTCCTTTCTTAAGTGATGAAATCCAATCACTTAACCCCTTTATTTATAGATTGTTCATTAAAAGTAAGTGAGTAATCACCACATATTAATTGATTTACGATACAAAGTTAGTAATTACTTACATCTTGTTCGTTTTTTTATGGAATATAATTCCATGTATAACAGTATTTTAAGCTATTTCAGCTGATTGTTTAGACAATTGAATGTATCTTTGTAAATAGATTAATTGTTGATTTATAAACATTTACAAATATAAAGTCTTTATTGGATAATATTGTGGCAATTTGTAATAAAATGACCATAAAAATTTTAGTTATTATTGTCAATGCTGGTTTATATTTTAGAACCATCGGAAAGTAGGAATGAATTTTATATTATAAAAAATAAAATAAAAATATGTCATACGATAGAATCAAAGTTGAAAGTTTACATCATAAAGTAGTAACAGCAGAAGAAGCTGCTAAGCTTTTTGAAGATGGTATGGTTGTAGGTGCTTCGGGCTTTACGAAAGCTGGAGATAGTAAGGCGGTATTGCCTGCTTTAGCCGAACGTGCAAAAACGGATCCAGTTAAAATTACCTTAATTACTGGCGCCTCTTTAGGACATGATACCGATGGTAAACTGGCGGAAGCTGGGGCTTTGGCAAAACGTATGCCTTTTCAGGTCGATCGTGTGTTAAGAAATAAAATTAATGCAGGCGATGTATTATTTATCGATCAGCATTTAAGTGAAACTGCCGAATTAATTCATAATAAAAATCTTCCTGCGGTAGATATTGCAGTATTAGAAATTGCGGCTATAGAAAAAGATGGAAGTTTATTATTAACGACCTCAGTTGGAAATTCAGTGACTTTTGCGAATGCAGCGAAGCAGGTCATATTAGAAATAAACTTAGCTGTACATGAGAATATCTACGGTATACATGATATCTATCAGGCGGAAGATTATCCGCGCAGAAATGTAATTCCTATTGTGGCTCCTGAAAATAAAATTGGACGCAAGACGGTTGCTTTTGATATCCAAAAAGTCGCGGCTATTGTATTTACTAATATACCAGATAGTCCAGCGGATATTGCTGCTCCAGATGATAAAACCACAGCAATAGCCGCACATATATTAAAATTCTTTGAACGGGAAGTGGAATTAGGGCATCTGACGGAATCCTTACTTCCTTTGCAAGCTGGTATTGGAAAAGTGGCGAATGCCGTATTGATGGGTTTTAAAGATTCTAAATTTCGGGGATTAACCATGTTCTCCGAAGTATTACAAGACAGTACATTTGATCTAATGGATGCCGGAGTGATGGATTTTGCCTCCGCCTCTTCCATTACAGTTTCTGAAGCCTGCTACAAGCGTGTATTCGATCATATTGACCGTTACAAAGATAAGATGGTATTAAGACCACAGAATATTTCGAATACTGCAGGACTGATTCGCCGTTTGGGAGTGATTGCGATAAATACGGCTATTGAATTTGACTTATATGGAAATGTCAATTCAACACATATTGGAGGAACTAAAATTATGAACGGTATTGGAGGATCTGGAGATTTTGCTCGGAACTCCTACCTGTCTATCTTTGTTACTCAGGCCGCTTCTAAAGACAATAAAATATCCCATGTATTACCTATGGTTTCTCATCATGACCATACAGAACATGATGTGGATATCTTAGTGACGGATCAAGGTTTGGCCGATTTGCGTGGATTGGCTCCTCGTGAACGTGCACAGGTGATTATTGATAACTGTGTGCATCCAGATTATAAAGCTGAGTTACAGTCGTATTTTGACCGGGCTTGTGCACGTGGTGGACATACCCCACATTTATTAGAGGAAGCTTTCTCTTGGCATATGCGCCTTGCAGAACAGGGTTCGATGAAGAAATAAAAAAAAGCCTTAGCATATTGCTAAGGCTTTTTTTTATGAGGTATACTGCCGTCTTCGGATATATTGCTGTAGCATAGCAATACTCAATAGCAGAGCTAAAGGTCCTATGATATTGATAAGCTGCCAAGTCAGCTTTTGTGATTTCACGAGCGCATCGTCTAAGAGTCGAAGTTTGACCTCTCTATTTCTTAAGGCGATAAGAGATTCGTCATTTAATAGATAATCTACCACATTTAAAAGCAGGGATTTATTGGCAAATTGCTGTTCCATATATCTGTCCCAACCCATTGGAAATGGAGATTGGTCCTTAGCATTAATTTGATTAGTTATCCAATCCCCATCAGCAATCATAAACATGCGGGATTCATGCTGTATTTGACTTAGATTATAGGGCTCCGTAATTCCTGCGGGAGCAGCTCTATTGTCAAATATATATGGAAATTTTCCGGATATAAATGCCGCTACAGGTAGGGTTTGACCTTGAAATTCTTTCGGGTTAGGCTGCTGTTCAATCATTTTTAAAGAGATTGTTGCGCCTGTATTTAATATTTTGGAAAATGGAGAACTGCTAAGTACAATCTCTTTCTTTAAATTTTCCGTCGCTATAGTATCGATAGTACCTACAAATTTGGTATAGATACCATCTAAGTTTTTCAATGCAGGATGCGTATTATTAGGCATTAATATCGGATGAAATAACCAAGGCGTTAATTCTATCTGAGACTGTCCGCCAACCTGTCCGACAGCTACTGGAATCTGCCCACAATTCATATCTGCAATTAGATTATAATTAAATCGTACCCCATATTGGAATAAGAGATCATCTAGATTTAAACTTCTGCCTAGTGCAACTTGCTCTCCTGACTTTCTCAAATCATCTAACTCTACATCCACCTGATCCAAAGCCCAGATAAGGCGCCCTCCATGTCGGACAAAGTAATCTATTTTATATTTGTCAGCTTCAGAGAACGCAATTTTTGGTTTAGCAATTATGAGGATGGAGAATTTGTTTAAATCCTGAATGGAAATAGAATCTAAGTGAACCCTTCCGACCTGATTTCCTACAGCTAAACTATGCATGGCATCGTAAAGTTCTAAATCTGTAGGCTCATTATGACCTTCTGTAAAACCTATTAAAGGGGTATGAGAAGATTCTAATTTGCTAATCGCAGAAATAAAAGCATACTCAATATTTTGAACGGAATTATTTAAAATTTGTTCCGGATTAGCTCCCATCCGATTCTGTAATAGATTGACATTTATTTCTGTGGAATCAGTAGAAATAACCGCTGCAGGATAGATTAATTTCTGACTTAAACCTGCC
>DAIQRP010000047.1:0-12546 GCA_036786125.1 Sphingobacterium sp. | reverse complement strand
GTCTTGACACTGAGATGAGTAGGGTATAAGCCCCTGCTTATTAAAGCTTCGGAAAATTGCTGTTGATCCGCAGAACTACCAGCCATAGGATCTATAACGGAAAACTTAACCCGACCAGAGGAATAACGTTTGAAATCTAAAGCCATATCTACAGCTGCAGTTTTTAGTCGTTTAAATCCGGGAGGAATATCGCCATCTAAGAAAATATTAATATAAATATCCTGCTTTAAATTCTGCAGTATTTCTATACTCTGAGGCTGTAGTGTAAATCGCTGGTCAGAGGTGAAATCGATGCGTGCAGCATGGATGAAATTACCTAATATAGAACATAAGAATACCGCTATACAAGTTATAAATATCGATTTTAAGGAACGCTTATGCTCGAGTACAATAACACTTAGACTTATAAAAAGAATAATTAATGAAAGAAAATACAAGACATCCGGAAGTAGAAGTACGCCTCGACTTAAGGAGAGATAATGACTCTGAATACCCAAATTTTGGATTCCATCTTGTAGGTTTTCAAAGAGGCTAAGTTGACTGATAGCATCGAATCCATAATAAGCAACAAAGCTTAAAAAAGCACCTGTCAGAAATGAAATAATTGGATTTTTACTGATCGCAGACGTAAAGATCCCCATCGCAATAAAGGAGGATGCCAATAGAAATAAACCAATATATGAGCCTATAATAGCTCCCATATCTATTTGGTGCTTCGGGAAGGATAGCTCATAAATAGAATATACATATATGCTTGTAGGGAGTAGCGATAATAGGATAATCAATAGACCGCCTAGGTATTTTCCGAGAATAATTTGCGCTAAGGTCAGGGGCCTACTTAAAAGTAATTCAAAAGTTCCATCTGCTTTTTCTCCGGCTAGAGCACGCATACTAATCGCTGGAGCCAAAAACATAAATAAATACGGAGCAAAGGAAAAGAAGTTATCTAAACTGGCGTATCCCGCATCCAGAATACTGCTGTCTGGAAATACCCAAAGTAATAAACCGGAGAGTAATAAAAAGAGACCTATAGCCAAATAGCCAAGTAAGGAGTTAAAATAAGCGGCTACTTCTTTTTTTAAAATACTGTACATATAAAAATTTCTTGAACATTTAGGCCTGAGTCAGTTGGATAAAGATATCTTCTAAGCTTTTCAAGGGATATCGTTCGGACATTTCTGAAATGGCAAATTGATCTTTTATGGTGCCTTTATGCAGTATGATGACTTCATCACAAAGAGCTGTTACTTCCTGCATAATATGTGTGGAAAGAAGCACTGTCTTTTCTTGACCTAGCTGTTGGATCAGTTGACGAATTTCTAAAATCTGATTCGGGTCTAAACCTGTCGTCGGCTCATCCAGGATAAGCACTTCGGGATCATGTAAAATCGCCATGGCTAAGCCTACACGCTGACGGTATCCTTTAGAAAGCTGTCTTATGGTTTTATGTGCCTCAAGCTGCAAGCCTGTCTGTAGGATCACTTCTTCAATACGTTCTTTTTTATTTTTTAACTGATGAATATTAGCCTCAAAATGTAATAACTCCCGAACATACATATCCAAATATAAAGGATTGTGTTCAGGAAGGTAACCTATCTTTTGCTTGGCTAAAATAGGAGATTGGGCTGTATCTATACCGGCTACATATACCTTTCCTTGATCTGCAGCAAGAATTCCGGTAATAATTTTCATGGTTGTGGATTTACCTGCTCCATTTGGGCCAAGGAAGCCTATAATACGCTGGCTTGGGATAGAGAAGGAAATCTGATGGATTGCTTTTTGACTGCCATAATTTTTACTTAGGGCTTCTACTGCTATAGACATTCAGATTAATTGATAAATTTTGAACGGATATTTCTTTTTTTAATATAGTAGTTTAATGCTTTTCCTGCATCTATAGGTCGGTCGGTACTGATGATATCCGCGCCATTGGCAATAAATTCAGCATAAATTTGGTCGCCTCGCTTTTCTGCCTGACGATCTAAATTGCCCATTGTCCCAAGGATGCACATAATGCCATGTCCATGAAGTAATTCATACAGCCCTTTTTCGGCTTCAGATGTTCCTATAAAAGCAATTAATCTATTATCGGGAATATCCCGATCATTAATACGTTGTAGATCTCCCGCATTTTTGATACTGACAGATATCATTAAATCGGAGGCTGTCTGATAGACTTTAGCTGCCTGATCTGCCGAGTAGGTAATAATGATGGAATTCCCTTCTGATTTTGTCTTCCGCACCATTTGGGAGACTAGAGCATAAGGCACCTCTTTTTTTACATCCAGTGTAAAGATAACCTTTCCTTTTCCCCAATTTAACGCTTCCTCCAAGGTAGGAATACGAAAGTTTGTTTCTTTCTGATCCGGATCTTTTAATCGAAGGGCCTTTAATTCAGAAAGGGTATAGGCCGAAACCAATCCAGTACCTGTAGTCGTCCGGTCTAATTTTTCATCATGCATAAGCACCAAAACTGAATCTTTTGTGAGCCGGATATCACACTCAATAATTAAAGGTTGCTTTTGTGCTTGAAAATCAAAGGTTTCAATGGCATTTTCAGGAAGACCAGAGCTGGGGCCACCGCGGTGTGCCGAAATTAACGGATATCTATTTTCATCATAGGTCAAAAATTGATAGAGTTCCTCTACAGAATTTAGCGTTATAGACTTTGGATTCAAGGAAATATTTTCAGCACTATTGATGCCTGGAAAACACGCTTGAAGTCCTAAACAAAAAACTGATATCAGCAACAGACGACCTATGAGCTTCATATTATATAGGGTTTATAGATTTAATTTTTTCTTCAATTAATACGGCAATATCGTCCACTTTAGCATGAATTTGATTGATTCTGATATGCGCTTGCTCATAGAAAGGGGCTCTTTCCGCTAATTTCTCCGTTATAAAGGCGAATAGCTCCTCTTCAGACTTGCCCGCTAAAATTGGACGGCTTGAGGTATCTGTTTTAACCAGCCGACTCCAAAGAGATTTGGGACTATGCTCTAAATATACCGATAGACCATGCTGATTCATCCATTCCATATTATCAAAAAAGCATGGAGCTCCTCCTCCAGTAGAGACTATGGCATGAACATGAGCATATTGTTTCAGTTGAGCACGCTCTAATTCCCGAAATTGCGCTTCTCCAAATTTCTCAAAATAAGCCGGAATAGACATCCCTACAACTTGAGTAAGTTCTTCATCGATATCTATAAAAGGAATATGGAGTCTACGAGCTAGTTTTTTTCCTACCGTCGTTTTGCCAGAGCCCATATAGCCGATTAAAAATATTGGCGTATTCATAGGGACTATTTATCTTTATTAAAATATTTCTTTTCTAACTTCTCTATGCTTGGAAAGTTATTATAATGCCATTTATTAATCAATTGACCATCTTTCATAAGTATAATTCCTGGATTAGCACGCACCATACTCTTTAAAGGCACAGCATCGGCATAGAAAATTTCAAAAATAAGGCCTAATTTATCACTTAAATAAGTGGCATCTTGAGCTGATCCTGAAGTTAATAAAACTGCGCGAAGATTATAATCTGCAGCAATTTTTGAGGTGATGCTATTAATTTCTAAAAGTGCATCGGCATTCACTTGGGATAAATCTTGAGCCACAATAATAAAATTATAATACGGATTATGAATAATTTCTTCTGTTACATCTTCTCCGTTAGCATTGGATATCATTAAATCCGTAATAGGAATTTTATAACCTTCTTTAACTAATTTACTTTCAGGCTCTCCTTCGATAACCCAGGTACTATCTTCCCAAATCTTTTCACTCATATAGATTTTATCGGAAACAGATTTCGTTTCTCCAGATACCGAGTTTTTTAATTTATAGATATATTCATATTCATCCGGCGTTGCTCCTTCAGGAAGAACCATAAGCGATGGAATATTCGCCCCTTTTTTATAAGGGAGAAAGTCGATGATGGGTAGATAATTTACCGTATATACCCCAATAGCCATTGAAAGAACAATAGTTCCAGTGAATACCAAACCCTGACTAAAGCTATCTTTAATGAGGGGTTTAATTGATTTTCTATACTTAAAGATGATTAAAATTAAAGCCAAAAGGACTAAATCTTTCCCAAAGGACTGCCAAGGAGTTAAAGGGATCGCATCTCCAAAACAACCACAAGAGGTAACCACTTCAAAGAAAGCGGAGTAGAAGGTAAGGAAAGTAAAGAATATAATTAGTAATAATAATCCCCAGGAAACTAATAAAGGATAGATGCCGATAAGCAATAAGACGCCTAATATAATTTCTAAACCACAGATGATAACGGCCATTTCCGTTGCATAGGGATTTAGGAAATCCATTTTTAGAACTAAGAAGTACTCCTGTAGTTTATATCCAAAGCCCACAGGGTCATTGGCTTTAATTAATCCTGAAAATATAAATAGTATTCCCGTAAAAATACGTGCAAAACCTAAAAGGAAATTTGTTTTCGGCTGTCTTTGTGTCGCTATATTCATCATATTTAGTTTTGTGCTAGGCCCATTTTTATTAACGCAAAAACGGAGTAATTTAACATATCTTGATAGTTTGCTTTAATGCCTTCGGAGGCAATTGTAAATCCATTATTATCCTCAATTTGCTTTACGCGATGGATTTTCATTAAAATAAGATCCGTTAAAGAAGAAATACGCATATCTCTCCATGCCTCCCCATAGTCATGGTTTTTGGCTAACATTAAATCTCTGGTTTCAGCTACTTTCTCCGTGTATTTGGCATTGACAAAATCGGGATTTAAATTTTCATCCCCATCCTCGCCCAATTCGATTTGAATCATGGCCATAATACAGTAATTTATAATACCGATATATTCTTCTAAAATTCCCTCTCCAACTTTGGATACTTTTTTAATCTCTAAGGTACGGATACGTTGTGCTTTAATATATATCTGATCGGTAATAGATGGTAGGCGCATAATCCTCCATGCTGTACCATAATCCTTTGTTTTATTGACGAAAAGTTCTTGACAATGGTTAATAACCTGATTGTATTCCTGTATTGTATCCATATTAAATATCGTGTAGGAAAGATGTTCCTGACTAGTTTCTCACACAAATATAGCTGAAAATAACCATTATGACACGTCATCTTTGTGTACAATTTAAATTTATTGTTATGTGCTAGAAAATTTTATATGGATATTTGACTCATAGAATAAAATTATGGTTTTACAAGAAAAGCCCGAACTTCGGGATGTTAATATCATTCGATATATCACTCCTTTTCATGAAGGAGGTTCATTACCGGCATTAGTAGATGCAGATGATGGCTTTGCGTATGTCATTAAATTTAGGGGAGCAGGGCAGGGCAGAAAAGCATTAATAGCCGAAATTATTGGTGCAGAGCTTGCTCGTATTTTAAAATTACGTATTCCTGAACTCGTGTTTGCCGAATTGGATGAATCTTTTGGACGCACAGAGCCCGATGAAGAAATTCAAGATCTGCTCAAGTTTTCAGTAGGAAAGAACCTCGGTTTACATTTTCTGCAAGGAGCGGTAACATATGATGCGACAGTCAATCAGGCGCAGGCTTTAGAGGCTTCAAAAATTGTATGGCTGGATGCATTTATTATGAATGTAGACCGGACTGTTCGAAATACCAATATGCTGATGTGGCATAAAGAATTATGGTTAATTGATCATGGTGCAGCATTGTATTTCCATCATTCCTGGGATAACTGGAAAGAGCAATCCATAAAACCCTTTGTGCAGATTAAAGATCACGTACTATTAAAGTATGCCTCCTTAATCGATCAGGTAGATGCAGAGTTTAAAAATGCCTTTACGGAGGAACGAATCCGAGGAATTCTGGCCGTAGTTCCAGATGAGTGGTTAGTCGATGAAAGCAGAAATCTTTCTGCAGAGGAGGCTCGAGAAGTATATGTTGAATTCTTATGTACCCGTTTAGGGAATTCTGAAATTTTTATCAATGAAATCAAACATGCCAGAGCGCATCTTATATGAGTATGCTGTAGTTCGCCTTGTGCCACAGGTATATCGGGAAGAATTTATTAATGTAGGCGTAGCCTTATATTGTAGAAAAGCAAAATTTGCGGAGATGCGCTTTCATATAGATGAAGAGAAGGTTCGTATGTTATGCTCCGAAGTAGAAATGGAAGTAATTCATGCTAATCTATTAGCATTTCAACGTATCTGCGCCGGAGATCCTCAAGGTGGAAAATTAGCGACTCTAGATATAACAGAGCGCTTCCGTTGGTTGACTGCCAAGCGCAGTACCATTATTCAATGTTCAGCCGTGCATCCGGGATTGTGTTTAGATCCTCAGGAAACATTAAATGAACTATTTAATAAATTAGTACTTTAGTATATCAGTTACGGAAGTAGTAAATTGAATATAATGACTTCAGATATGAATAATTTAGACGATTTTTATAATCATCTGTATAAAAAGCAAGTGGAAGTGCAGGAAATGCCTTCTAACAAGAAGATTTCAGCTTGGGCTATCGGTATCATCGATATGCTTTTTCCTGAACGCAATTCACGTGAATTCCATTCTGTAGCTGAAATTCAAGCGGCTTTTCAGCTTGCAGAAAGAGAATTAGAAATCCTATTAAATAAAACTAAAGCTTGTGATGTCTGTAATAATACCGAAGTTGCAGATCGCTTTTTTAAAGCTTTACCGGAATTATATCTGATTATGCTGACCGATGCAGAGGCGATTTTAGAGGGCGATCCCGCGGCTCAAAGTATGCGTGAGGTGGTTCGTACCTATCCGGGATTCTTTGCCTTGTCAATCTTCCGTTTAGCCCATCTGCTACATCAGTTAGAAGTGCCACTTATTCCTCGTATATTAACGGAACATGCACATTCTAAAACTGGAATAGATATCCATCCGGGAGCAACTTTAGGAAAATATTTACATATAGATCATGGTACTGGAATTGTGATTGGAGAGACGACGCATATTGGCGATCACGTTAAACTATATCAGGGGGTAACCCTTGGCGCATTGTCCGTAGATAAGATTTTTGCGAATACTAAAAGACATCCTACGATTGAGGATTATGCTATTATCTATGCGGGGGCGACTATTTTAGGAGGAGAGACCGTAATCGGCCATCATTCTGTAGTCGGAGGTAATGTGTGGTTGACCAGTAGTATTGAACCTTATACAACGGTATATCATCAATCCAGCACTAAATTTATTGACTCTAAACCATTAATTTAATATGGGAAATATTATAGAAACTATTGGAAATACACCTTTAGTGGAGATCACTCATTTTCACGATAATCCCAAGGTTAAAATTTTCGCTAAATTGGAAGGTAATAATCCTGGAGGCTCTGTAAAAGATCGAGCGGCATTAAATATGATTCGTTCGGCTATGGAACGCGCAGAGATTACTTCGGATACCAAATTAATAGAAGCGACTTCAGGCAATACAGGCATAGCCTTAGCGATGATAGCCTCCTTATTTGGCTTGTCCTTAGAACTCGTTATGCCAGCCTCTTCCACGCGGGAAAGAACATTGACTATGCAAGCTTTTGGCGCGCAGGTTACGCTTTTGGAATCGATGGAAATCTGTAGAGATTATGCGGAGGAGAAAGCCGCATTGGGAGATTATTTTATCCTTAATCAGTTTGCGAATCCAGATAATTATCAAGCCCATATTAAAACTACAGGGCCAGAAATTTGGAGAGATACCTCCGGCCAAATTACCCACTTTGTATCTGCTATGGGAACCACAGGAACGATTATGGGAAATTCTATTTACCTGAAAGAACAGAATCCTCAGATACAAATTGTCGGCTGTCAGCCGACTGAGGAATCTTCAATTCCTGGAATCCGTCGCTGGCCAGCGGCTTATCTCCCTAAAATATTTGATGCTTCTAAAGTTGATCGGGTATTAGATATTTCACAACAGGAAGCTACAGCTATGACTCGAGAATTGGTCAAAAGAGAAGGATTATTTGCAGGGATGAGCACTGGAGGAGCCTTAGCGGCAGCCTTAAAAGTAGCAGCCGAATTGGAAGAAGGACTGATTGTTTTTATTGCCTGTGATCGAGGAGATCGCTACCTCAGCTCTGACTTGTTTGGCTAGCCTAATAGAAAGCAATGCGATAATGCAAAGCTATTCAATAATACAAAGCAATTCGATAATAAAATAATAAAATAAAAGGGCCTGAAATAATAATTTCAGGCCCTTTTATTTATGAATTAGACAAAATAGGGCTTAAAGAACAAATGAGATAGATTTTTTGTTACCTATATAATATATTCTTTTCAGAGAAAAAATTAATGATACTATTTCGCGTATAGATATGACTATAAATTTATTATTCAAGCAGTTAAGGCCATTTGTGAGACCCTATAGATTACTCGTTATTGCAACTTTGACATTAACTTTAATCGGTTCTTTTGCAGCGCAGGTAAATGCCTGGATTTTACGCTATACAGTAGACAGCATTACTGATTTACTCCAGGTTTCTGATCGGATGGAAATGGGAATGCGCATTTTGACCTTTATTTCTATCGTATTAATAGCGAAAGAAATTATCAATGCCTTTGTGCAGTTTGGTCAGAAATTCTATGGTGAGAAACTGCGTATTCTAGTTTCCCAAGATTTAGCTCAGGCCATTATAGAAAAGATTCTCACATTTAAATTAGCCTTTTTTACAGCGGACAATAATGAGTCTGGCAAATTGCAAACGCGTATCGATAGAGGTATTGAAAGTTTAACGCGTTTAGTTCAAAACTTTTTTATTGATATCTTACCCTTATTCGCCAATGCTATTGTCGCATTGATATTGATGTTTCAGGCGAATATTTATGTAGGCTGTGTCGGTTTAGTATTGGTTCCTATATATTTTATAATTACCCAAAAACAAGCTCAGAAAGTTTCGGGATGGCGTAGGAATATGCGTTCCTATAGGGAATCTAAATCTCAGGGGATTATTGGTATTATCGAATCGATTACGGTTATAAAATCTTTTAATAGAGAGCGTATAGAAGGCGATAAGCAATTGAATTTACAGCGTAGTTTGACTGCAAACCAGATGCAAACGCGAAAGACAAATTTTATTTTCGATGGAATGAAATCTTTTGTCGAACAGATTGGCGTGGTAATTATTATTATCCTAACGGTATTTCTAGTGTTGAGTGATCAGATGACAATCGGGGCAATTATGTTTCATATCCTCTTATTTAATAATGTCTCCGCTCCAATACGGCAATTGCATCGCATTTATGATGAAATGAATGATGCCTTAATCTATTCGGAAGGTTTCTTTGATATTTTAAATGCTGATCAGCAGATTGAATTATCGGGTTCCTATCGACCGGAGACTGTACAAGGTCATTTCGAATTAAAACAAGTAGATTTTTCTTATCCTAATGGGACTCAGGCTTTGCATCAGATTGATATGGATATTCGCCCCAATACCATTACCGCATTAGTGGGACTTTCGGGAGCAGGAAAGTCTACAATCATCAATCTATTAGACAAGTTTTACGAACCTACTGCAGGGGAAATTACATTAGATGGAGTTAGCCTAAGTGCATATGATACCCAATTTCTACGGGATAGAATAGGATTAGTGCTTCAGAAAAATCATATTTTTAATGGAAGCATTGCAGATAATATCCGGTATGGAAATGTAGCGGCTTCCGATGATGAAATTTATGAAGCTGCGAAAAAGGCCTATATCCACGAACAGATACTCACACTTCCGGAGGGTTATCAGACGAAGGCTTTAAATCTTTCAGGAGGACAGCAGCAGCGTATTGCTATTGCGCGGATGTTCTTAAAAAATCCACCTATAATTTTTTTAGATGAGCCTACAGCCAGCTTAGATGCCATAGCTACAGAACAGATTAAAAATTCTTTAGATGCGATAAAAAAAGGACGCACAGTCATTATTATCTCGCATTCTATTTCTCAAATTATCGATGCAGATTATATCTATGCAATGCAAAATGGGCGCGTAGAGGAATTTGGTAGACATGAAGATATTTATCAACAACAGGGGGTTTATAAGGATATTTTTGACGCTTCGGCACGGTCTATGAATATAGAAAAGATCGCTAATACCTTTCATGAGGATTGATTTTAATTCCTTATTATTGCGGACTTTTTAAAGTTGTCTTAATTAGAACTATATAATGATCAAAAGACTTATACCATTTTTACTATTATTTGGGCTTATCCAAGCCTGTACCACAGCAGAGGAGAATCATTTTGTACATAGCCTGGCGAAAGAATACAATCAGCCTATTTTAAAGAAATTTGATAGCACAGCATATTATTTGGCCTTTGATTCGATTTATACGCTGGTTAAACCCCAGTTAAAAAATCCAAATTGGATGGCTGATTTTTATAAAGCTGATGATCAAAAGACTATTATATTACAACAGAACTTATTAAATCGTGGGATTGATACGCTATCTTATTTTTTAAATCGTGTAGAAGAGCATGGTATTCGCGCAAGCTATTATAATCAGATGGAGATTAAAAGCCTTTTGACACAGTTAAGGGAAACAAAGTTTAATCGTATTGAAGAGGTCTATCCCGTAATTGCCAAATTAGAATTATACGCTAATGATGCTTTTATCGCCTATAGTAATATGCTGCGCTTTGGAGCTATTAATCCTAAACATAGCATGGGGCGGTATTTTGATGAGGTCATGCGTCCTACAGAAGAACAATCTAAAGCTGCGGTGTTACGAACGGACTGGGCAGCTTATTTAGATAGTATTCAACCTCAATCCGCTTATTATTTAAAATTTCAAAAACTGCTACAAGAAACTCCTTCAACGGATTTGGAAAGAAAGGAAGCCTTGTATTTAGCTTTAGAGAAACTCCGTTGGAAGTCCGAAGATTTTCCAGACCAGTATCTTCTGGTCAATATCCCTGAACAGATGTTACGGATTATGGAAAATGGGGAAATTAAGCAGCAGATGCGCGTCTGTATTGGGGAGACCGATTATGCCCCATATTCTCGAAAAGGCGATAACCATGAAACGCCTATTCTTTCGGGAATTATCAATCGTATGCAGGTGAATCCGGTTTGGAATATTCCTCAAAGTATTGTGAAAAAGGAAATTTTAGAAAAGTTAATTTCCAATCCCAGCTATCTCGAGTCTAAAAATATGGTAGCTTATAATAAAAAAGGGAAGCTCGTAGATGCATTAAATACAGACTGGTCTTCGGATTCTGTCAAATCTTTTTCTTTTAAGCAGAATCCTGGAATGGATAATTCATTGGGAAATATCAAGTTTATATTTACTAATCCATATGCCATTTACCTGCATGATACCCCGGCTAAGGGCGCTTTTGGTGCTAAAAATAGAGCTGTTTCCCACGGTTGTGTGCGTGTTGAAAAACCGATGGAACTCGCAGCCTACCTTGTGAATGATGAAAAAGAAGCAGAACGTATAAAAATGGAAACTCAAGATTCTGTTTCTACCTCTCGCTGGGTCAGTATGAAAAAGGGAGTACCTGTGTTTATGACTTATTATACCTTATGGTTTGATAAGAACGGGGACTTAAGTAGCTATCCGGATATTTACGGTAAGGATGAACGTGTTTACGCTGTTTTAAAGAAGTATTTTCCAAAAGGAAAGAAATAATAATGCACTTATCCACATCTATTGTTAACAATGTGGATAAGTGCGGCTGTTAGATTTCACTTTTCCACATATGTGAATTGCATTGTGGAAAAGTGAATTAGCCTTATTGCTGATTATATGGATGTTTGGCAATCAGATTAATTAATTTTTGAACTTCCTCTTCTGACGTGGCCCAAGAAGTTACCAAACGAATGGCTGCTGTATGCTCTCCGAGTTTCTGCCAGATATGAAAGTCATAATCTTCCTTTAAACGACTAATTAGGCTATTTTCTAGAATAGGAAATATTTGATTTGAAGCAGGTTCGGTTAAAAAGGAATATCCATTTTCCAAAAATGCTTGCGCTAATTTACTGGCCTGCTCGTTGGCATAAGCTCCAATTTTAAAAAATAAATCATCGGTAAATAATGTGGAAAACTGAATGCCCAAAAGTCTGCCTTTGGCTAAAAGAGCTCCTTTTTGTTTAATTGCATATCTAAAGTGAGTTATTAACATCGGATTGTTAATAACTATAGCTTCTCCCAATAAAGCTCCATTTTTTGTCCCTCCAATATAGTATACATCCACTAATGTGGATAAGTCTGCTAAAGTGAGGTCATTATTTTTCGCCGTTAGTGCCGAAGCTAATCGAGCTCCATCCATAAATAGGAGTAATCCATGTTGTTTACAATATTGAGATAGAATTTCCAATTCCATTTTTGTATAGACTGAGCCGATTTCTGTCGTATTAGAGATATAGACTAATTTAGGCTTAACCATATGCTCATCTATATGTTCATCAAGAATGGGTTGAATAAGTTCAGGTGTTAATTTGCCAGAAGAACTATGTACTGTATTTACCTTATGTCCGGTAGCTTCTATGGCTCCAGTTTCATGTACGGCAATATGTCCGGAATGGGCCGCAATGACAGATTCATAGGGACGTA
>DAIQRP010000046.1:13512-19244 GCA_036786125.1 Sphingobacterium sp. | reverse complement strand
TTCATTCAGAAGAACTAATTTGGAAAGCTGCTTATGGGTAGGGGGATTGACGAAATTATTTCTTAACACACGTTGAGCCTCCTCTAACTTTTCCACATCTTCATCGCGTATAATATTCGTAATCTTATCGGAAATAAAACTAAATTGCTCAAATTGAAGCATAATAAGCTCCAGTATACGGGCGTTCACAAAAATCTGTTTTAATTCACTCTTGGTATTAGTCTGACGGATATCTTCAATAATTTTTTTCATCTCCGTAGTCACAAATAGATCTTCCTCAATTATAGAGATAATCTTCTTTTGTTTCATTCGTTCTTTAAACTCGAGATGAAGATTGGTATTAATGCTAATAATCTGTTGATATAACTCCGGCGTCATAATCACCATAAAGTATAAAAAATCCTGGTGAGCCTGAATGGGATGTTCTTCGTATAAGGAAGGAATATAACGTATATTATGCTTGCTATATGTATAACCTTTAGCATTCTCTGAACGTGAAAGGATAAACTGGCTGACGATGGCTTCCCCCTCAATTTCTGAAAGAATATCTACCGGAGCAGTTACATGCATATCCGCATAAAGGATAAATAAACCCTTACTTAAAATTTGATACGTTTGAATAGCAATAGGCAATTTATTAATGGCTATATGCTTTTCAGATAATGAAATAGGCTCAGCGGAGACCTCAGGAATCTCTTCCCAAAATAACCATTCGTTATGTTGTTTTATCTTTGCCTTTATAATCATAATCCCTGCAAATATACGCTATTTTTAATAAATCTAAATAAAATACTTGATATATGACGATATCATGCCGCGATAAAATGCATCGGGAAATTTAAAATTTAAATATAGTTTTCTTTTATATTATGTTAAATAGAACTATGCTCTGCAGATGGCTATGTGTATAGATATATCGCATATAGGAGGATTGATATATCGCATATAGGATGATTGATATATCGCATATAAAATAATTGATATATCGCATATAGAATGATTGATATATCGCATATAAAACAATTGATATATTGCCTTTAGAATAATTGATTTATCCGTATATAAAAGCGTAATTTCTGGAAATTATAGCCAATTTATTTGAGGCTCAAGAGGGGAGGCATTAGAAATATGGCATAAAAAAAGCGTCTTGAAAGACGCTTTGAAAGAAGTATTATGCCGGGTCGGTTGTTTTTAAAATATTTCTATACGTATAGGTATGGAAGATATGTCTACGTGCAAATCGGCCTGGTGAATCTGCATTGACTAATTTGATATATTCATTTCTGGGAACTCCAAAATATTCATATTGACTACCATCATGGAATGTGATTGTTAAGATTTGACCTTTCCAATCGAAATCATAAATACTAGAAGTGGTAATCGTATTTGTATATATAGGGAGTTGTTGCTCTATAGTTTCAGGTGCGATGCTCAATAAGAAGTTATATGCTTCAATCATTTCCTTACTCTTATGTTCAGCGGCAAGTCTTCCCTCTTCGTCATTGGCAAATTTATCGGGATGACATTCCTTCATAATAGTCCGATATACTGACTTTAAAGTCTTTAAATCAGCTGATTTATCTACATTTAATAATCTTCTGTAGTCAACAATTTTTTTCATAGGCGCAAAGGTATGATTAAAAATACTATAATTTTCAATTATTTATAATATTCTTATTAATTGACTTCAAAAACCAACAATCTCCTGTAAATAGCTAATTATGAGCATAAATTGTAACTGCTCCACTTCGGGCTTATTGGTAGATTTTCAATAAATCATTAATTATTTTAAAATTATATATAGGATGATATTTGCATTTATATAAAATGTTATATATTTGCATCGTATTTATAATTAGTCTAAATAAACAAATGAATTCAGTACAACGTATTTTTATGGTATTGATGATTTTACTTGGCGGCAAACAAGTGGCTAATGCACATGCAGTATGGATTGAGAGCAATCCCGTCGCCAGTTTACATCAAAAACAAACAGTCCAAATCTTTTTTGGAGAGTTTGAAAAGAATGAAATCGACCCAGTGGCAAGCTGGTATTCAGATTTAAAAGATTTAGAAGTCTGGCTTACAAATCCAGATCAAACCAAAACAAAATTAATATTCACCGCTAAAGAAAACTATCTCGAAGCAACTTTTACTCCCCAACAAGAAGGCCGTTATACGGTAAGTACTGTACATGCGGCTAAAGACTTAGGTGGCAAAACCAAATATGAGTTTGCAGCAGTTAGTCTCATTCAAGTAGGAAAAAAATCCGCAAATCAACATTTTCCAGAACACAAACTTCCATTAGCGATTACTACAGCAGCTCAAGAGTATAAAAAAGGAGAGCAGCTGACTTTAAAAGTTATGGAATTAGGTCAAGTTGTAGCGCATAGGGAAGTAGAAATCAGTACCAAAACGGGTTGGACGCAAAAGTTCCAAACGAATGAAGCTGGAGAAGTATCTTTTATGCCTGAGGAATCAGGTGTATATATGGCAGAAACCTCAAAATATCAAGCTAAGGAAGGAAATTGGCATGGAAATACCTATACCCACGAATGGATAGGTTCTACAGTTCATTTCCAGGTAAAGTAATTAATCTAATAGCGCCATAACGAAACGGCAATTTCAAATTATGGCGCCTAGGGTAGTCTAACGGCAATTAGGCTACCTGTTTTTCTTACTCAAAGAGTAAGTGACTTCTAACGCTATATTAAAAGACGATGCAATATACAAAAATTTGTACGATTCTCTGTACGCTATTTTTCGCCATTGTTACTTATGCACAGCCAGGGAATAAACCTGTGCGAGGTACCATTTTATTTCAAAATAAGCCCCTACAAGGAGCTACCGTAACTGTTAATAACAGCTCTACTCAAACCGATCAATCTGGAAATTTCACCATTCAAGTAAATCCGAATCAGGCATTGCTTTTTGTGATTTCAGCGATTGGTACGGAAACATTAATACGTGAATTACCCTACCAGCATACAGGCTATTCATTTAACTTACAAGCTGCTAAAAATGAACTTGAAACGGTCGAAGTTTTAGGTATTACTAAAGCTCAGGAGGTTAATAGACAGGCCTTTAATGTGACGGCTGTGGATGCTTCGAAATTGTATAATTCAACCTTAGACATCGCGGGAGCATTAGATAAAGTCGCTGGTGTGCGGGTTCGTGAATCAGGAGGTGTAGGCTCCAATTTCAACCTTTCTTTAAATGGATTTTCGGGTAATCATATCCGTTATTTCTTAGATGGTATTCCGATGGACAATTTCGGAACCTCTTTCCAAATTAATAATATTCCAATTAATCTAGCCGAACGTATTGAAGTCTATAAAGGTGTCGTTCCGATGTGGTTAGGCTCCGATGCTTTGGGTGGAGCTATCAATATTGTTACATCAAATACGCGCCGCAATTTTGTGGATGCCTCGTATTCCTATGGTTCTTTTAATACCCATCGTACTGTCGTAAATACGGCATTTACTAATAAAAAAGGCTTGACCTTTCAGTTGAATGCTTATCAGAATTATTCGGACAATGATTACCGTGTTACTGTAGATGCGGCGGATATCTTTACCGGGGCATATACATTAAATGCACGCGTAAAACGCTTTAATGATAAGTACCATAATGAGTCTTTAATTGCGCAGGTTGGAGTCGTGGATAAGCCATATGCCGATCGATTGTTGTTCGGAATTACTTTGGGCCAGAATTATAAAGAAATTCAAACCGGAGCGCGTATGTCATCCGTATTTGGGGCACTTCATCGTCGAGGC
Organism: Sphingobacterium sp.; assembly: GCA_036786125.1. Classification (GTDB taxonomy): domain Bacteria; phylum Bacteroidota; class Bacteroidia; order Sphingobacteriales; family Sphingobacteriaceae; genus Sphingobacterium. The sequence goes on along the minus strand of DAIQRP010000046.1, from coordinate 15,468 downwards.
AATACGATCATGCCTACCTTAAAATACAAAAAAGATAATTTAATTAAAGGCTTAGATGTCATCTTAAATGCGAATTATAATTTAGGTTCCGAACAGAATATAGATACCGTTAATGCGCGCTTCGATTGGTATGGTAATCAAAAACCAAACGGTGCTAATGGAGAGCGTAACCGTCAGATTTATAAATATAAAAATAATGAAGGTCTAGCGAATGCCACATTTAATTACCGTATTACAGATCGACATTCGATTGCTTTAAATAATGTCTTTACGACTTTTAAAAGAGAAGGTAAAGATCTATTGAATCCCCAGAATTCCTTCTATGAAATTCCTCAGCGAATGAATAAAAATATCATGGGCTTAGGTTATACATATGATGAGAAAGACCGTTGGTCAGCTACAGCATTTGTGAAATACATCAATTTATTAAGCAAAAATGGAGATGATAAAACAACAACTGATCGCATCGGCGCAGGTATGGCAGCTACTTATTTTCTCAATTCAAATCTTCAATTAAAGACCTCCTATGAGTTGACAAATCGCATGGCTACAGCGTTTGAATTGTATGGAGATGTGGAAAACCAAGATGCCAATAAGAATTTAAAACCTGAAAAAAGTCACAATGCAAACTTAGGAGCGATTTATGGATTTCAAATGCAACAGGATCATAGATTCCAGATTTCTGCAAATGCTATCTATCGTTACGCTACAGATTTTATCTATAACCGATTGAATCAAAATCAATCTAAGTTAATTGCAGATAATAGAAAAGGAGTGACGACCATAGGAGCTGATGCTGATATGCGTTATTCTTTTAAAAACTTCTTGAATATTGGCGGAACACTAACCTACCAATATATTCAGAACAAACAGAAGTATGAACCTGAATTCACAGGGATCTCCCCAGTTTATAATGATCAGATGCCGAATATCCCATATTTCTATGGAAATGCAGATGCTTCTGTCATCTGGAGAAATTTTGCAGGCCAAGGTAATAACTTAAATATAGGTTACAACCTGAATTATGTACACAAATTCTTTTTGTACTGGCCTAGTCGTGGGGGAGAGAAATTAGAAATTCCAAAACAATTAAGTCATGATGTTAATGCTGTCTACAGCTTAAATAATGGCCGTTATAATGTAGGACTAGAGTTGAAGAATATTACAAATACAAATCTGTATGACAACTTTAGTTTACAAAAACCGGGAAGAGCAGTATATGTGAACTTCCGTTATTTCATCAATAAATAAATACTCTAAAAATAAATAAAATGAAAAAATTATTATTTTTCGCTTTAGCTGTAACAGCTTTAAGTTCTTGTTCAAAAGATAACAACGATCGTGTTGAAAATGCAGGGAATTTTGTACTAGCCGTAACTCCAGTTGCTCAATCAGATGCCGCGGATTATTTATTAACGGCCTCTAGTTTAGATACAGGTCGCGTAAGCACGACGGGGCAAGGGATAGAACAAGATGGAACTTATCGTTATTATCTTACACATAACAATAAATTCTTTAGCTTTTTATATGGCCAAGGTAACCCAGGTGCAGTTACCACATATAATATTGTAGGAGGAAAATTAAATAAATTATCCAACTTCCAGACAGAGACAGTTCAAGCTTTTGCTCCTGTAAATGATGACATTTTATTATTAAAAATTCCTCGTAGTAATACCACACCGGTAGCTAATTTCTATACGGTAAATACCAATAGTTTATTAATTACTAAAGAAGGAACCATCAATACGACAGAACCTTCCAAAAATGGAGAGATTGCATTCTACTCTTCTATCAAGCAGGTAGGAAATAAAGTATATGCACCATACCTTTCTGTAAAAGGATGTTGTAATGAAAGTTTCGGTACTGCTTACCCAGATTCTGCATGGGTGGCTGTATATTCTTATCCGGAGATGAAATTAGAGAAGGTGATAAAAGATGACCGTACGAGTTTTATTG
>DAIQRP010000046.1:0-13502 GCA_036786125.1 Sphingobacterium sp. | reverse complement strand
CGTTACTTTACAGAAGCTTTGGCTCTTGATGAGCAAGGCGATATTTATGCCTTTTCTTCTTCTGTAGCGACAACTGGTGGAAAATTCTCTTCGACTAAGCCTTCCTCTATTACACGTATTAAAGCTGGAACTACAGAGTTTGATAAATCTTTCTTATTTGATATTGAAGCCGTTGCTGCTGGGAAGAATATTACAAACTGGATTTATGTAGGTAATGGTAATTTCGTCGTACAATTAACTACTAAAGAAGAGAAAGGGGCTTATAATAATGGGAAGCATTTAGGTATTGTCAATGTATACAATAAAACTTACCGTGATGTTACGGGAACGCCTGATTTAAATTCAATTAAAAGTGTAGCAGTTAATAACTATACCAATAAAGACGGTAACGCATATATCGGCTTTGCATTAAAAGATGGTACTAGTTACGTATATAAGGTCAATGCAAATTCGGCAGTAGCTACAAAAGGGTTACGTGTTGAAGGAGGTGTCATTACCGCTGTATCGAGAGTTAATTAGGTTGATTTGAGCAGCGGGAGCAATCCTGCTGCTTTTTTAAAAATTAAACAGATGTTTGTAAGCCTTTTTTTACTTTATATTATCGCTTTTTTTATCTGGTATAATACCTCTAAGAAAGCAAAATGGAAAGATAAACCAACCTACCTCCAACAATTAGAAAACCGACCATTAGAAAGCAAAATATTATCTACTTTACTTATTCTTACTGCATCTGCAGGCTTAGTTTATACTTTAGGCTGGGGTTCTGGGATTGCAGCAAGTTTCTTCTATTTAATGGCTATAGGATCCATGGTGGTCTGTTTTTTTCCTTTTAGATATTTTACTCTTAAGAGTATAGTGATGTTATATCTTACCTTTTTAGTGTTAGAAATTATTTTATAAATCTCATGCCCGCTAATAAAAAATATTTAACAAAATCCCCTTGGATTAGAGGGTCTAAAATCTTGGCAGGAACTTTTGGAGGTTATGCCGTGATGTTTAGTTTCCACCTGGCTTTAACGGAAGTATTTCCTCGAAATGAGGTTATTATCACCTCTTTTATCACGGGATATATCCTATGGGCTTTTTTATTATTATACGCATTTATTATTGAAAAGGCGTGGAAAGTATGGTTAATCTACCTGCTTTTGACTGGTATATTTTTAATTCCTACCTTTTTAAAGTTTATTTATCATGAACATTAGAAAATATAATATTTATTTTCATACCCATACAATCAGTGGTATTATTATTTGTGCCCTATTATATGTCATCTTTTTTGCAGGGTCATTTTCCTTTTTTAAGGATGATATTGCAGCTTGGCAGAAGAATACCACCAATTTAGAGCATGCTAAAGATTTAGAACGTGATTTTAACAGCATCTTAGACTCTTTAGGTCAAAAGCATAATTTAACAGGACGCGATATCAGTTTTTATATGCAACGCTCCGGAGCTGGAGCATATGTAAATATGAGTTCCTCGCATGATACGATTGTAAGTAAGCCGGAAGTAAATCCCAAACCTAGTCGCAGAAGAGGAGGGGGAGATGGCGCTTATTTTGTCTATAATTTCGCTAAGAAGGAAGCTGCTGAGTATAGTCGTGCCTATGATATGGGAGAGTTCTTATATCGTTTACATTTCCTAGCTCAGCTTAATCAGGTACCCATTCGGATTGGAACTCCTTTTGGATATTTGGTGGCTGGTATAGTCTCTTTTCTATTTCTCTTTGCGCTAATTACAGGCTTCTTTTTACATTACGAAAAAATTAAAAGTAATTTTTTCGTATTCCGACCATTTAGTAAATGGAAGACAGTATGGACAGATGTGCATACAGCTATGGGAGTTATTGGATTTCCATTCCAATTTATATTTGCCGTAACGGGGGTTATTTTAATTGTCAATTTTGCTTTAATTACTCCTTATTCAAAGGTATTTTATAAAGGAAATTCAGAACAGTTATATGCGGATTTACAATATAGTCATGGCGAAACATATGCATATAGCTATACCGCATTACAAAAGAAATTAGACCTGAATAAGTTTCTCTCTATTATGGAGAAAAAATGGGAAGGTTCAGAATTAACACGTATTAATATCTTTAACTATGGTGATGAGAATATGCACCTGCTAGTTGAAGCTAAGCCACTCACGCAATCGAATTTTGCTGGATCAGGGAAGATTGTCTTTCGCCTGAAAGATGGCAAAGTCCTATCTGAAAAGTCGCCTGTCGGAAAGGCCAGCTATATAGATCAGGTAAAAGCCTTAGTCTATCATTTACATTTTGGTGATTTTGGTGGCCGCCCGCTGCGTGTGGTATTTTTTATTCTGGGTCTGATGGGCTGTTTAGTTATTATTTCAGGAATTTTAATTTGGTTAGTCGCTAGAGATAAAAACAATATTCCAGCATATAAACGGAAATTTAATTTTTGGACTGCGAATGTTTTCTTAGCCAGCTGCCTTAGTATGTTACCTGTAACAGCTATTACCTTTATTATGATTAAGGTTAATGGTGCCCCAACGCAACAATTTATCTATCAGGTATATTTTTATACCTGGCTCTTTATGAGTCTTTATTTTATTGCTCGAAGAAATATCAGTCTGACTAATGAGCAGGTATTATTATTATCTACAGCAACCTGCTTTCTGGTACCTTTAGCCAATGGCTTATACGCCAATAATTGGCTCTGGAAAACCTATGCTGATCAAAAGTTTGATATTTTATTTATCGATCTCTTATTTCTAAGTCTATCCCTGATGAGTTATTTTGTTTATCTCAAACTTTGGAAGAAAAAAAATGCCGTAGTAAGCGCATCAAAAAACGCGAAATAGCAAAAGGAAATTTTAATTTACTTTTAAGGATATTTAATTTCTTTAATGTAAATTATTTTTTGTATATTTGTTCACATAAGCTTTTGGTCAAACTTTTTGAAATGTTTAACTCCATGTTTATATGTGTTTGAATAGTATAATGTTAAGCAAAAGGGGTAATGATTCATTACCCCTTTTTAAATTTTTGAGACATGACGATAATTAACTTTCGGGATTTAGCCCAACACGCATTTAATATGGCGCAGAAGAAAGGAATTAATATTGCTTTAGCCGTATGTCATCGGGAAGCAAATTTAGCTTATTTTGAACGTATGGAAGACGCTAAAATGGAGGCTTCGGACTTAGCGATTAATAAGGCAAAAACGGCTAGTCTTCTGCAAATTCCAACAAGCTATCTGACCGCGGATACGGTTCCGCATTCTTTTCTGACAAATGCAGCATTTAAAGAAAGTGAAATCTGTATAGAAGCTGGCGGTATGCCGATTTTCAATCGGGATGGCGAGTATGTTATTTCCTTGGGTATTGCGGGAACAGATGTTGCGGAAGATATTGAAATGGCTCATGAGCTTGCTATCTATCTGTATAAAAATTGTAAAATTTAAGGCTTTTTATACCGCTTAAGATATAGCAGAGGTTCTCTCTATAGTAGAGTTTTTCATTCTCCTCATCTCGAATCGCTATGCTTTCAGAATTCCTGCGTAAAGACATCTGACTACATTGCCGATCCAAAGGAAAACTCTGTAAATGTATAGAGCAGCCTAGACTAGCTCGTATAGAAGCGCAGTGCGCCCGATAGAAAAGGATTAAAAATGGATAAAAATTGTAAATTTTTTACTGAATTACCATTTTCCATTGATTTTAATTAAAAATATCAGTTATTTTCCTTGAATTTATAAAAACTACTATTTACATTTGTCGAAAGATGACAACAACAGTTTTATATATCAATTTAACATCCATGTGTATGTGCAGTAAGAACTAGCACATGTATGATATTTGATAATAACTAACGATTATATAAAGACCTTTCATACAGATGTAATGAAAGGTTTTTTTTTAGAAAATGAGGATAGGTTCATGATTGAAATCAAAAATATTTCTAAGACATTCCAGGTTAAAGGTAATGTATTTAAAGCCCTAGATAATGTATCCCTAACTATTCCTGTCGGCCATATTTTTGGTGTAATAGGGGTTTCGGGTGCAGGGAAGAGTACACTTATACGTTGCGTTAATCTGTTAGAAAGACCGGATACTGGACAGGTAAAGATTGCAAATGTTGATGTTACAGCATTAAACGCATCGGAATTAGTTCAGGAGAGACGTAAGATAGGGATGATATTTCAGCATTTTAATTTACTTTCCTCGCGTACCGTATTTCAAAATATTGCTTTTCCTCTAGAGCTGATGGGAATGAAGAAGGCAGATATTCAAGCTCGTGTTTCAGAATTATTAGCACTCGTAGGATTGACAGACCGTAGTGATGCCTATCCGGCCAACCTCTCTGGAGGACAGAAGCAACGTGTAGCAATTGCTAGGGCATTGGCTAATAAACCCAGCGTCTTATTATGTGATGAAGCAACTTCGGCCTTAGATCCGGGAACAACAAAATCTATCCTTGCACTATTAAAAGATATCAACCAGAAATTAAATCTGACCATATTATTAATTACCCATGAAATGGAGGTGATTAAATCAATCTGTACCGATGTGGCAGTTATACATCAGGGTCGGTTAATCGAATCTGGCGCTGTGGAAGATATATTTACCGCACCGAAGACAGAAATTACCAAAGGATTTATCGCTTCCTCTTTGCAAATTGATCTGCCAATAGCATATCAAGACCGTGTTAAGTCAACATATGCAGCCGGTGATGCTTGTATTGCACGTTTATTCTTAGCGAATGACCAGCATCATTTTACCTTTATGGCGACGATAAAGCAAGATTTTAATGTGGAAGTGGATATTATCTCTGCACAGGTAGATTATGTAGGAACGGTTAATTTTGGAGTTTTGTTTCTTTCACTTCAAGGAAGTAAAGCGGATATAGATAGCGCTTATGCATTTTTAGCTCAGAATTATTCAAAAATTGATTTATTAGGATATGTCGGATAATGTTATAAACTTATTAATTGCTGGGACTGTAGAGACCTTAGTGATGACTTTTGTCGCGGGATTCTTTGGTTTTGTCTTAGGTCTTCCTACGGGAATATTTCTTTTTCTGACACGTAAAGGCCAGATTTATGAACATAAGCTCGCGCATCAGCTAACCTCCTTAATTGTAAATATATTCCGTTCGATTCCATTTATTATTTTAATCGTATGGATGATCCCATTTACCCGAAGCTTAGTAGGTACTTCCATTGGTGTATCTGCAGCCTTGGTACCCTTAAGTATTGGTGTAGCTCCTTTTATTGCGCGTTTGGTAGAAAATAGTTTGCTCGAAATTCCTAATGGTCTGATTGAAGCTGCTCGAGCAATGGGAGCAAAACCCATGCAGATTATCAATAAAGTCTTACTTCCGGAAGCTTTACCTTCCTTAATAAATAATATTACGATTAGCTTAATAACCCTGGTCGGATATTCTGCAATGGGCGGAGCCGTAGGAGCTGGAGGCTTAGGTCAGATAGGGTATCAGTATGGATATATCGGCTATGATACCGTAATTATGAACACCGTTTTGGTCTTATTGATATTAATTGTATTTATTATTCAATATGTGGGAGATTTTTTCGCTAAAAAAGTAAATCATCGCTAACTTAGAGACATGAAAATAAAAAGTTTAAACGCTGCAGGGTTAATCCTACTTGTTGCCACATTATGGTCTTGTGGTAACCAACAAAAAAACGAACATATTTTAAAAGTCGGAGTAGTTTCTGGTCCAGAACAAGAAATTGCGGAAACGGTTAAAAAAGTCGCCAAAGAAAAATTCGATTTGGATGTGGAATTAGTCACTTTTAACGATTATATCGTGCCTAATGAAGCATTAAGTCAAGGAGACTTAGATGTGAATGCTTTTCAACATCTGCCTTTTTTAGATGAACAACGGGCGAAGAGAGGCTATAAGCTAGCTGTGGTAGGAAATACATTTGTATTCCCGATTATGGCTTACTCGAAAAAGATTAAATCTATGGCTGAATTTAAAGATGGCCAGACGATTGTGATCCCAAATGATCCTACGAATGGAGGACGTTCTTTATTATTACTTCAAAAAGAAGGCTTAATAAAACTGGGGGATCATGTAGGTCTATTACCTAAAGTTACAGATATTATAGCTAATCCTAGAAATATTAAGATTTTAGAATTAGAAGGTCCACAGCTTCCTCGAGTTTTAGATGATAAAGAGGTGACGATCGCTATTATCAATAATAATTTCGCAGCTCAGGCTGGATTAAATCCAGAAACTGAGGGGTTATTTTCCGAAGATAAAGAATCTCCATATGTTAATCTTATTGTTTCCAGAGAGGATAATAAAAATGAGGAGAAGGTGAAGAAGTTTGTCGAAGCTTATCAAACGGATGAAGTTGAAGCTGCGGCAAAACGTATCTTTAAAGGAGCAGCAGTAAAAGGCTGGTAATCTTCTTATATAAAATAAAAGAATAAAAAAGACAACCTTGCGGTTGTCTTTTTTTTATAGCAATTTTTTTCGGATTTCTGTCAGCTATACTGACAAGCTGTCTTAATTTAACTTAAAAATGGCTTTTGGAATATTCATTGATATAAATTCATAAATTATAGCTTATAAAAAAAACAGATATGCAAGAAAAAGGTAATATTTCTATCCATACCGAGAATATCTTTCCGGTAATTAAAAAGTTTTTGTACTCTGATAACGAGATATTCTTACGTGAGTTAGTATCCAATGCGGTCGATGCTTCACAAAAAATTAAACGCCTTTCTACTTTAGGTAAATATGATGGTGAAGTAGGTGACCTAGTTGTCGATGTGAAATTTGACGAGGAAGCAAAAACCATTACTATCTCCGATAAAGGTATCGGTATGACAGCTGAGGAGGTTAAAAAATACATTAACCAAATTGCGTTCTCCGGAGCTACTGAATTTATGGAGAAATTCAAAGAAGCGAATGATGCCAATGAAATTATAGGCCGCTTTGGGTTAGGTTTCTACTCCGCTTTTATGGTTGCTGATACAGTAGAGATTCAAACATTATCTTACCAGGATGGTGCAAGTCCAGCGAAATGGGTATGTGATGGTTCTACCTCTTACGAAATTTCTGAGGGATCAAGAACAGAACGTGGTACTGATATTATCCTTCATGTAAATGAGGAGTCTTTAGAATTTTTAAATAAAGCGCGTTTAGCAGAAATCTTAGATAAATACGGTAAATTTCTTCCTGTACCGATTCGTTTTGGTACCGTAACTGAAAATGAGCCAGATGGCGAAGATGAAGAAGGTAAACCTCAATATAAATCGGTAGAAGTTGATAATATTATCAATAATACCAATCCCGCATGGACGAAAGCTCCTTCGGAATTAACAGATGAGGATTATATTAAATTCTATAGAGAATTATATCCATATGCTCAAGATGAACCTTTATTCTGGATTCATCTTAATGTAGATTATCCATTTAATTTGACGGGTATTTTATATTTCCCAAAAATTAAAAATGAGTTAGAAGTTCAACGTAATAAGATTAAGTTATACTCCCGTCAGGTTTTTATTACCGATGAGGTGAAAGATATCGTTCCGGAATTCTTAATGTTATTACATGGAGTTATTGATAGTCCAGATATCCCATTAAATGTTTCGCGTTCATTCCTTCAAGCGGACTCGAATGTGAAGAAAATCAATAACTACATCACGAAGAAAGTAGCCGATAAGTTAAGTGAAATCTTTAAAACAGATCGTAAAGGTTTTGAAGATAAATGGACGGATATCGGATTATTTATAAAATATGGTATTCTTTCTGATGAAAAATTTGCGGAGAAAGCGAATGATTTCGTTTTAGTGAAAAATGTAGCTGCGGAAAGTTTTACATTTAAAGAATACTATGAGAAAGTAAAAGATACTCAAGCGGATAAAGACGGTAATATAATCTATCTATATACCCAAGATACTGATCAGCAAGATAGCTTTATTGAAACAGCGAAAGCGAAAGGATATGACGTTTTAGTCTTAGATGGTCCTTTAGATACTCACTTTACTTCATATTTAGAACAAAAAGGAGGAGAGAAGGTTCAATTAAAACGTGTCGATGCGGCTGTTATTGAAAAGTTAATTCAGAAAGATGAAGTGATTGCTTTAGCACTTTCTGAGGAAGAGTCTAAAGAAGCGGCTTCGATTTTCGAGAAAGCGATCTCTCGTACGGATATGAAAGTAGAAATTGAAGCTCTTTCCACAGATGAGTTACCTGTTTCTGTGACCATAGATGAGTTTATGCGTCGTATGAAAGATATGGCGAAGACGAATGGAGGAATGAATTTCTACGGCAGTATACCGGATAATTATAAGGTTTCTGTTAATGGTAACCATCCTTTAGTGAAACGTATTCTTTCTGCTTCAGAAGAAGAGGCTGCAAAATTAGCGAAACAAGCATTTGATTTAGCCTTATTATCACGCGGATTGCTTACAGGAGCGGATTTAACCTCATTTGTGAAGCGTTCTGTATCGCTGATTTAATATTTTTTAAAAAATAATTGCTTAATCCTCATTGTATTATAAAACAATGAGGATTTTTTGTTGTATTTCATTTGGTAGGTATCTGAAAAAGTTCTACATTTGTATCATCAAAACACGGTAGGTGTAGCTCAGTTGGTTAGAGCACTAGATTGTGGTTCTAGGGGTCGTGGGTTCGAGCCCCATTACTTACCCATTTTTAAAGGCAACTTCAAAAGAGTTGCCTTTTTTTTATGCCTTTTATTTTTCTTAATCCCCATGCGTATAATTATCGAATGCGATGGAACGGGGATAAATTTTCAGCATCCTGAGCACAGATATTTCCGACAGCCTATACTTCTATATCAAATGCAGAATTAAAAAATAAATTTCAGCCGTATAGGAAAAAATAAATTCCTTAATTCTCAGCTTATTAGTGTTTAAACCGCATTTTTACGCAAAATAATTTTGTACTTATCATTAATTATTCTACTTTTGTGACATCAAAATCACGGTGGGTATAGCTCAGTTGGTTAGAGCACTAGATTGTGGTTCTAGGGGTCGTCGGTTCGAGCCCGATTATCCACCCGTTTTTAAAGGCAACTTCAAAAGAGTTGCCTTTTTTTTATGCTTATTTTTGGAGGAAATAACCGCTGCGTGATCAATCACCGTATGGCCTTAATTTAAATCGGGATTATTCGGAAAGTTGACAATATGTGCATATTTAGGCCCCATATTGATAATCGCTGTTTTCCATAATTCTTCGGGGTCAAAGATAAAGGCTAAGGAGCTATGAAATTTATTATAAACAGCCCAGGAGTTTTCAGAAATTTCTTTGTCGAGCTGAAAAGGCGACCAGGAGGCATATCCCAATAGAAATTTTACTTCCTCCACAGAGACTTCTTGATTTTTAATTAGGGTAAACATAGCTTCGCTATCCCCTCCAAAATAGATGTCATCAACAATATGATCCCCAAAAGGGAATTTATCAAAACATCGGTGGATAAAAAATAGGTTGTCTTGCTTAATCGGGCCTCCAATATATACTTGAAAAGGGGTTTCATCTCCAATATGAAATAGACTAGGCTTATTGAGTATAAATCCCATGGATCCTTCTTGTTCAGCATGATCACAAAGGAGAATTACCGATCGGGTGAATGTACGATCTAACATAAAAGGTTCGGAAACTAAAAAACTGCCTGAGGCAGGGTTAAATTCACTGAATTGTGCCATAGCCGTGGGTATTGAACTTAAAGGTACTATTTATTTAAAGAAATAAGTATTTTCAGGGTCATAAATAGGTTTTATCTGTCGGTTTTACTTAACATTTTTATTAAGTTTGTACAAGTAAAACTATTCCCATGGCTATAGAACACAAAGATATTGCCGCAATTCGCGAAGATTACTCTTTAGGTAAATTAACAGAAGAAAGTATCGATAGAAACCCTATTGTTCAGTTTGAAAATTGGTTTAAAGAAGCCTTACATGCTGAAGTTATGGAGGTGAATGCTATGGTTGTTTCTACAGTATCTGAATTAGGACATCCTTCTTCTCGTATTTTATTATTAAAGGATATTAAAAAAGAAGGATTTAGTTTTTTCACCAACTATGAAAGTCGAAAAGGTTTAGAGATTAATGGAAATCCACATGTCTCAGCCTTATTTTTCTGGCCTGAATTACAAAGACAGGTGCGCATAGAAGGTATGGTCGAACGCCTTTCAGAGGCTGATTCCGATGAATACTTTCAGTCTAGACCTAAAGGAAGCCGTATCGGTGCTATGGCATCTCCTCAATCTCAAATTATTACCAACAGATCATTTTTAGAACATCGGGTGGAAGAGCTTCAAGCCGAATATGAAGGCAGGGAGGATCTACCTCGACCTGCGCATTGGGGAGGTTATATAATTAAGCCGTTACAAATAGAATTTTGGCAAGGTAGACCTTCCAGACTGCACGATAGAATTTTATTTATGAAAGTTTCTGATTCTTGGAAAATAGTACGTTTAGCACCTTAATATGATCGAACAACTTAAAACTCATCTTATTGACAAGTTTGGTGAAGATGCTGTTATTTCTTTGGAAACGACGGGTCTGCAACCGGCTTTATATATTCAGCCTAGCTATTTGGTTTCTATATGTGCATTTCTTCGAGATGATGCTCGATATTACTTTGATTTTTTAGCTAATATTAGTGCTGTAGATCATGGTATTATCGCGGAAGAATTTACTATAGTCTACCATTTAACCTCTATGCCATATAAAAAACAGCTGGTTTTAAAAGTCGGCCTTCCGAATGAAAGGGATCTGGATAAGTTGCCTGAAATACCTTCGGTAACATCCATATGGCGTACCGCAGATTGGCATGAGCGAGAGGCTTTTGATTTAATGGGGATTTATTTCACCGGACATCCCGATATGCGCAGAATACTGATGCCCGATGATTGGGAAGGATATCCTTTACGTAAGGATTATCAAGATCCAGAGAGTTATAATGGAATTTCAATAAAATAATAGAATCGCTTTAGAAAGCATGCCAAATCCAAAATATTCTTCCGCTGTACAGGAGTTAGAACAGCGTCTAAAAAGTATTTCTTCTCAAGAGATGGTTATTAATTTAGGCCCTCAGCATCCCTCTACACATGGAGTGCTTAGGCTGCAGTTAATTACAGATGGTGAGATTGTCAAGGAGGTCATTCCACATTTAGGTTATCTGCATCGTTGTTTTGACAAACATGCCGAATCCATGAACTATACCAAAACGATACCATTTACCGATCGTTTAGATTACCTGGCTTCGATGAATAATTCTCATGCTTTTGTTATGGGAGTAGAGCGTATGTTAGGCATTGCGGATAAGATTCCCAAACGGGTGGAATATATTCGGGTTTTGGTCTGTGAGTTAAATCGTATCGCTTCCCATTTAATAGCTTTGGGAACTTATGGTATTGATATCGGGGCTACAACGCCATTTTTATGGTGTTTTAGAGACCGGGAGCATATTATGAATATGCTAGAATGGGCTTCAGGCTCTCGGATGTTATATAATTATATCTGGATAGGCGGGCTTTTTTATGATCTTCCTGTAGGTTTTGAAGAGCGTTGCTTGGAATTTATAGATTATTTTACGCCCAAAATGCTGGAGCTGGATGAGCTCTTAACCATGAACCAAATTTTTGTTTCTCGGACAGCCAATATTGGTGTCTTACCTTTAGAAGTCGCTATAAATTATGGCGTTTCAGGTCCGATGTTACGTGCATCTGGCTTAAAATGGGATTTACGTCGAGTGGATGAATATTCAGTATATCCGGAGATAGATTTTGAAATCCCTGTAGGAAAAGGAGAGATGGGTTCGGTAGGAGACTGCTGGGATCGATTTAAAGTGCGTGCAGATGAAGTGAAAGAGTCCGTCAAAATTATTCGTCAATGTTTGGAGAGATTAATTAAAGACTATCCTAGAAATGCAAGTTTTGATCCTCGAGCTTTAGTACCCAAAAAAGTCAATTTAAAGGGCCAAGATTATTATGTACGTGCGGAAAATCCCAAAGGAGAATTAGGTTTCTACTTTGTCACTCAAGATAAAACTGATATTCCCAAACGCGTGAAAGCACGTGGACCGAGTTTTAATAACCTATCGGTGATTTCTGAACTCGGTAAAGGAGTTTTAATTGCCGATCTCATAGCTATTTTGGGATCCACAGATATAGTTTTAGGTGAAGTAGATCGTTAAAATATACAGATTTATAGACCAATAAGTAGTTATGTAACAAAATGCATGATTATGCATAAAATGCTTGCGGGAGTAGGCTGTTTAGACTATATTTGTAGTCTCATAATTTAAGTTTATAATTGGTTAATAGAATTACCTGTAGCTACCCTGCTACAGGTATTCTTTTTTATAAGCCAATCTATAAATTCATCCATTTATAATCGGCTATAAAACGCTGGCATCTCAGTTTTTTTTATAATTAATGGAAATGAGTCAGTATCGCCTCCAAAACTTTTTGCGCATTTCCATCAAAATGATGATCCCCTTCTATAATTTGGCTTTTCATATGTTTTAGATGAATCTGCTGTAAGGGAAAATCTTGCGTTTCATTGCCTAAAATAATAGATGTAGGAATATTTTCTATTTTATTAATCTCTTCAATCACACTTCTACTCCGTATAGTCGTCGAGCGACCAATCATATCTGACAGGTGAATTTCTAAATCTGTGGAAGTAGACGGTTCTAATAGAACTATAGCTTGAATTTTTTGATGCCAATACGGACTCAATTTATTGACTAAAAAAGGAACGGCATCAGCCCCAAAGGAATAGCCGACTAGAAATATGCTTGGACGACTTGGATGGGGATAGCTGGCTTGAAGGCTTGCAGAAAGGTCGGTGGCCAGCTGCTCCGGACTTTTCTTCGTCCAAAAATAACTTTTTGAATTTAAGGCTAATACCTCGTAGCCCCTTTTATTTAAAAGCTGACAGAGTTGACTTGAAAAATTATTCAAGCCTCCATCTCCGCTGATAAATAGAACAATGGGGCTGCCCTCTGCTGCAGAAAACTGCTGTATAGGAATGTTTTTCTGTTGTGCCATACTGAAACGGAGTATACAGATTAAAATGATACTTAAAACAATTCTTTTCATCTGTTTAGGATATTAATTAGGGATTCGGTTTCATCACCTTTCCTAGAGCTTGGGGTAATTGCAATAAGTCGAAGTCATGATCGAATACTAAATATTTGTTTTCCCAAAGTGTCGCGTACTTTTCTTTAAAATCACGCAAAGATTGATAGTGTTTAAAACTACCTACAGTCTTTGCCGTGAATTTCATAATACGTTCCGCCGGATTATCAGGAATATCGAGCCCTGTTAACGGAACCATGCCCAAATTAATATACTTAAAATGATGATCCTTGGCATAGGCCACTAATTCCACGATTAATGCATCCATGGCTGCTGCTGGCGCATCTTCATGCTTACGGATTAAATCATAGGTACATTCTTCTTTAACATAATCAGGAATAATATTTAGAAAAGCCAAAATATTTCCAGTATCATCTTTGAGAA
>DAIQRP010000045.1:974-19623 GCA_036786125.1 Sphingobacterium sp. | reverse complement strand
TTCATTATCTTTATTTTTCAATGTAATGGTATCCGAACCTTTTGCCGTATCCGAAGTATTGATCATCAATACTTGAAAATCGACTACATTATTAGTGCTGGGGTCTAAGGGACGCACTAAATTAACTTTTTCCGTCACCTTATCCGTCGATCCGATGACTACCCAATCCGTTCTTTTCGGTAGGTTTACGGTAATACTCATAGTATTTAAGGCCTCTAACTCTATAATATTTGAAGTCAAATCCACATTTAAAATGGTAGATACTTCTAGACGAGCAACAACTCCTCTCTTATCCCGAACTTTATAATAGGTATTTCCGAGTTTATTAGCAACGACACGTATGCCGCCCTGTTCCATTTTTGCTATGGAGGCATTTCCCCGAACGACCTCTATGGTGTAGGGAGCTCCAGCACCAAATTGGATATTATCCATCAGGAAACTCTCTCCCTGGGACAGTAACAAACCAAAGCTGGGGAATTCTAAGGATTTATGGCTACTTAAAACTTTAAAAGTAACTGCTTTAGATTTTTTATCTGTAACGGTGACTTCAATGAGATTTTTAGTCAGTAAGCTCAGCTTAATTTTATTTCCTTGGACTTCTGCTATAGCATCCGGATCCCCATCGGTTTCAGAAATGGTCACTTGATAATCCCCATTACCTTCAATTACTTCGAGTGCCAATTCAAGCTGATCAGTTTCAATAATGCCATGAGAATCCTCTGGAAGAGTAAGTTTCAATTCTTTGACCAGCGTTTCTGGAAGAATTTCATCTGAAGAAGCACTACAGGCGTAAAATAAAGTAGAAATCGATAAGACTAAAACAAATAAAAAATGCTTTTTCATTCTTAAATTTTTAAGTATATAATTGAAGTAGGTTAATTCAAATATAATATATTAACTTCATAAATTATTCTATTCCATATACTTCTTATTAATTAAAGATCATATATAGCAACACTTCCTTCATAAATTTTTGTTATTTTAGATTAGAATAATAAGTTGAATACAATAATTTATGAATATATTGAAAAATAGAAAGAAATTTCAAATCGCCTGTATGAGCATTTGTCTATCCTTAGGTTATTTTAGCAACGCTCAAGCTCAAAATAGCATTTTTGGACCTTCCATAAGTTATCAGTATCAGAAGGGGAGTACCCTAAAGACAGGTGCCTATTTTGCGACATCAGTTACTGATAGTCATATTTTAAAATTAGATGCAACGGCTAACTTTACCTGGATGCAAGAAAAATTTGCCGTTATCCCTGAAGTCGCTGGAACCTATTATTCAAATTTGGCTATCACTGGACTGTTTGGTCGAGCAGAACTAACACCATATACCGTAACGCCAAAAATAGGTGTTTCTTTAGCTACTCTAATTGAATTAGATTTTGGATATGGATTTCCCATTTCGGATAAGTCTAATTATAGACCTATTAAAGGCTTCACCACTTCTTTACGTTTTAATATTCCGATTAATTGGTCTTTAAATCTCTATTAGAAAAAACTGCAATATGCAAACTATACCACTGATCAGGAGTATATAAGAATTGAAGTATAAAAAAAGGTTAGACTTAACAGCTAAGTCTAACCTTTTTATGATACGGTTAAGGCCTAATTTTGAGCAATATATGTGCCATAAATATTATGAAATTGGAATTCTGATAATTTCATTTCTTTTAATCAGATAAAAATATTATATTGTTCTTTTTAATAAAACTTTTATCTATTATAGCTATGTATTTTCTTATTTCTTTAACACTTTATCTATCCGCATTTTTTTTTCTTAGAAAAAAGACAAAAAAATCTAATACAATCGCATATGGCTTTTTAGGTGCAGCTTCATATTTCTTAATAGCTGGATTAACTAATTAAAATACAAGAAAAGTACCTCTATTCACTCAGTTTCGCAGTCGATATACCAAAATCGGATAAGGTATAGTCGATCAGATTTTTGCTAAGTAGATTTTCCCAATTTTTTATCTGTGCCTGATTTTTTATTTCTAATAGGGGTTCACTCCAGCTTAGTGTATATGTGGGTATTTTAGTATGCGTATTTTCTTTCCTTAAAATTGTCGCTAAAGTATCATGAGACATCACTTCCATGGAAGAACATGATATCTCTTCGTCTATCACCTTCCAATTTGATTTTTTCACTAAGCCCAAGATGTCAAATAACAAATTTTCATTAGTGGTTTTCATTTCAAATTGCACATTCCAATATTTGTTTTCATTTGTTTCCCAAAATGTATTTTTGTCTGTCCGCATTTCTAACGCATGCTGTATCAAATCTGCAAAGGTCAATCCGGTTTCTTCTATTTCATCATCTACCAATTATATAAGGTCAAGTCCGTTTCATCATCTGTTCGAATCATCCAAAAGTCCTCCCCAGAATTATCGCCTATCATCAGATAATTTCTGAGCTCATCACTATCCTCCATACTTTGGTTATGCTCTAAGAATAAAGCTTTATTAATAAATAGGCCTTCTACAAAATCTTGTTGAAAACCAAAAATCTGTAAAAAAGTATAGTAATAACTTGGAAATTTCTTTTGTAAGTTATCTTGTAATTCTTGAATCTCGATCTCCGATAATCCGGAATAAAAAACCTGATTATCCAGGTCTTGCAATTGCTCTTGAATGGTATTAAAATGAATCATAATCTGATGACTTCTAAATAAGACAAAATCGGTTAAATATAAATTTTATATGAATTTTTAAATTATAATTTATATTTAAAATTACCTAGTTTATGGCATTATTTTATCCCCGAATGCAGGGATTTTATTTAACTTTCATCTGCGTACTTATAGCAATTCTATTCCAAGCATTTATGGTCACGACAGCCATAATAATTTGTGCTAGATAGTTGGGCTCAAAATGTTGCTCTGCTTTTTGATACGTTTCTGTAGTCAATCCATGTTGGCTAATCCAGGTGATTTCTTCCGTTATGGCTAGGATCACGCGTTCCTCTTCGCTAAATAATGCCGTTTCTCGCCAAGCGTTCAGTAAAAATATACGTTGATTTGTTTCCCCTTGCTTTAAGGCATCTTTCGTATGCATATCTATACAAAAGGCGCAACCATTAATCTGTGAGGCTCTAATTTTTATTAATTCTATATGCGTCTTTGACAAATCAGAATTTTGCAGATAGTTTTCTAAAGAAAACATCGCTTGATAAGCTTGTGGTTCTAGCTTCTGGATATTTATTCTATTTTCCATTTGATAATTTTTAATTTCATCAAAGGTATTACTTAACCTAGTCAATAATCTTAAACTAGTTTAAGAAAAGGATTTTTTCTTAATTTCACTTAAATATTCAGGAGTCATATTTAAGTAGGATGCAATCAAATGTTGGGGAATGCGTTTCGTAAATTCGGGAAAATTATCATTAAAATGATGATAGAACTGCTCTCTAGAAAATTCATTTAGGTATTTAGATCGAAGCTGCATCGCCGCATAAGCTCTTTGATAGATTAGTCTAAAATAGCGCTCAAGCTGAGGATATAACTGCAGTAATTTTTCCTGATTGGCATAACTGATACAAAATACTTCCGTATTCTCCACGGCTTGAATTATAAAATCAGACCTTTTTTGAGCATCAAATGCAAAATAATCCGTTATCCACCAATTTTCAATCGCAAATTGAATAGTTTGTTCTACACCTTTAGTATTGATAAAAAATAATCTAACGCATCCCTGAGCTATAAAATAATGATATCTACATAAACTATCTTGGGCTAGCAGATCCGTTTTTTTAGCATAGCGCTGATTATCGAAATAGGAATTGATGATGAATTCTTCTTCCTTATTAATCTCGATATATTTTCTGAAATGAGCAATAAGCTGACTACACATATAAGCTATTTTTAATCTTTCTATTATTTGAATTTTAAGAAACTCCTAGATAGGTAAATTTATTCTTCCTAAATCCAAGCATAAAAATACATAAATAACCAAATTTCTATCATGCCTATATTTTGTATATGCTTTTTTAATCGCAGGTGAAATAATAAGGGAAGGCTTTAGAGAGCATAGCAACTAACCGACATATTCTCTAACGAAATAACCTAGCCAAAATACATCTTCTTGGTTTAATTTTCCTTCAGGTAAAATTTCAATAGACGTGGAGCTTACAGTAACTTTACATTTGGCAGCTAAACCTTGTCCATATATACTCGTTTCTAAGGCTTCTTCAATAGCTTTGATAATATGTTCTTGTGCTGAAATTCTCATACACTAAGAAAGTAATTATTATTTTAAGATTTTTACGAGAAACCGTAAATCTAAGTATTTAAAATTTCTATAGCCTGAAGGGCCATGATATGGATGCCTAGGAATAGAAAAAAATATACTATACTTTAATACAAATTAGGAATAATTAAATACCTTTGCAAAAAGGTCTTCGTCTACCCACGAGATATATCCAGATAATCCTATATATTATCTGGATCTTTTTTTAAAAAGAATTAGAAAACCTACAAACCTTATTTTTTCCAGCATTCCAGTCAAAATTAGACGAAATAAATACTCAATTATTGACATATATATTAATCCGAAAGATAATAATTATCCATAATAAGTTGATTTAATAATTAAATTACTTAGTAAATAATTATAACTTAGAAATAAATTAATTTTGATATATTTTGATTATTTTCATATTTATTAGACAGATTTTTATATTTTTGTAGATATAAAGTGACGCTCGTCACTTTTTATTACGGTAGACGAAGCCCCCTCTCGTGGGGCTTTATTTTTTAATCTGCCGCAGCCTATTTAATTGAAGTACACCAAAAACTCGCTCAAAATTTTGTTCCATTTGAAATTGAAGCTCCGCTAAAGAAATATCCCGTCGATTTGCGATATAGTTATAGATATCTGCAATAGAGCTATCTTTCTGCATATCGGTCTCCAAAAAGAGAAGATGTATAGGCATGCTCTGTATGAATTCATCCATTTTACCTGATAGAATAGCATGACCTAAAGAGAGGTAATATCCTTTGTGCAATAAACTCATTCCTAAGTTTTTATGCTTATTAAAACCATGGAATATTACAGGGACGCTAGAGGATTTCAGAGCCAATTGTACTTCATCATATGCTTTAACGCAATGAATAATAAGTGGTTTCTGTAATTGATTCGCTAAATTAATTTGGGCCTCAAATGCTTTTTTCTGCATATCAAATTCTACAGAAGAAACTTTATCGAGCCCACATTCACCAATAGCAATAACCTGATCTTGCTCACAGAAGGTCGCTAGACCTCGCAGATCCAATGCCCATTCTGCGTCTAAGTACCAGGGATGTAAACCTGCTGAACAGAGCTGCTGATCGTTTGGAATATCATCCGCTGCATTTATACTGATATTACGAACATTGATATATCTACAGTCAGATTGGGCTGCAGCATCATGCGTATGTATATTAATATAGGGCTTGTCCATACTTAAAAGTACAAAAATAGCTAGACTCCGAAAATTTGCTGTTAAAATAAAAGTCTTTTTTAAGACGAAAGTGAAGTATTTAAGGCTTTTAATATGCCAGAAGCCTTTAGCATGCATTCTTTATACTCCTGCTCAGCATCCGCTTGCAAGGTAATTGCTCCACCAGTATGGAAAGAGAGGTATTGCAGTCCTGCATTATATAATAATGTACGAATGACTACATTAAAATCAAAATCTCCTTTTTCATCAAAATAACCTATAGCCCCAGCATAGAGACCTCGGGCTGAAGCTTCATAGCGATCACATAATTTCATTGCTGAAATCTTAGGCGCCCCAGTCATAGAACCCGCAGGGAAGGTGTATTTTATAGCTTCCAAAATAGGCACATCGGGATTTAGCCGGCATGTAATAGTTGAAATGAGCTGATGCACTTGCTCAAAACTATGCACCTCTAAGATACGGTCTGCTTTTACCGTTCCAGGTAAGGCACTATAAGTCAAATCATTCCGTACTAAATCAACAATCATTACATTTTCAGCAATTTCTTTAGGATTCGTACGTAAGGACTCTTGAATGGCTAAATCTTCGGCCTGAGTAGCACCTCTTTTAGCTGTTCCTTTTATAGGTTGGGAAATAAGCATTGGCCCTCTTTTAGCTAAAAATCGCTCTGGAGAGGCCGATATAATAAAGTGTTGCTGAAATTTAAAAAATGAGGAAAATGGAGTAGGAGATACAGCATTTAATTTTTCAAATACAGCAAGAGGTTCTATAGTGACGTTCTCAGCATAAAATTCCTGACAGAGGTTAACCTCATAGATATCACCCTGTTGAATATGTTTTTGAAAAGTGTCAAAGGTAGCAATATACTCCGATTTATTAATTCTAGCTTTAAATGATCCTGTAAAATTATCCATTTCTGCTGTAGGCTCTGTCTGCAAAATGGCTTGGAAAACCTCTTCTGGAGAAGGAGCTGATATTTGTACTTCTGAAGAAGTAAATTTCAAGACAAAACTTGGGACAAAAAAATAGGATAGGGGAAATGCTAAAGGACTTAGCAATCGGGTTTCTAAGGCTTCAATCTCATTTTTAAGATCATAAGAAAAATATCCCGGAATAAAATGTCCTGGATATGAATCTATAAAATTTTGAATCTGAAGAAAGGTATCTTGACCTGTAGAGGTATAGGAATCCATAGCCTGCACCGCTAATAAAGCATGAAAACTGCTATACTCGTCGGAATAGGTATTGGAATCGAAAAAACAACATTCATCAAATTTTGTTGCCCAAGCTAGCGCTTGAGCAACAAAATTTGGAAATTTATGAATTTCAAAAACGCCTATTGACATTCTTTTATTTAGACAATTCTAAAGTTTGTTTACGATCTGGACCTACGGAAAGGAAAGTAATTGGAGTTTCTAAGGCTTTTTCTAAATAACTAATATAGTTTCTTAAAGCAGCAGGAATTTCTTCCTCCTTAGTAATTCCTGTTAAATCTTGATTCCAACCTTCAATCTCTTCTAATACAGGCTCAGGCTTAATACTATTAATATCATATGGCATATAATCAATAATCTCACCATCATATTTATAATGCGTACAAGCATAGAACTTTTCAAAAGTATCTAATACATCTGCTTTCATCATAACCAACTCAGTAACACCATTTAACATAATAGCATATTTTAAAGCTGGAATATCAATCCATCCTGTACGACGAGCACGTCCTGTTGTTGCTCCAAACTCATGTCCCAATTGACGTAAGCTTTCCCCAACTTCATTATCTAATTCGGTAGGAAAAGGACCTGAACCTACACGCGTACAGTAAGCTTTAAATATACCGAATACAGAACCAATTTTATTCGGTGCAATACCCATACCTGTACAAGCTCCAGCAGTAGTGGTATTCGATGAAGTGACAAAAGGATAAGAACCGAAATCGATATCTAATAAAGTTCCTTGTGCACCTTCAGCTAAAACTTTTTTACCTTCTTTCAGATATTGATTAACCAAATGCTCTGAATCCACATGTGGAATAGATTTTAAGAATTCAATAGCAGCTAAGAAAGCGGCTTCTTTTTCTGAGAAATCAGGAATCTCACCATAGTGTGATAAGATAGATAAGTGTTTCTCTTTTAATTTTTCATAACGTTCAGTGAAATCAGGTAAAGTAGTATCACCCACACGTAGACCATTACGACCAGTTTTATCCATGTAAGTCGGGCCGATACCTTTTAAAGTAGAACCGATTTTACCAGCACCCATTTTAGATTCAGAAGCTGCATCTAATAATTGGTGAGTAGGGAGGATTAAGTGCGCTTTACGAGCAATCACTAACTTACCAGTACCTACAGGATCAAATCCATTGGCTTTAAGGTTATCCAATTCACGTTTTAAAATAATCGGATCGATAACAACTCCATTACCAATTAGGTTCAACGTATCTGGATTAAAAATACCTGATGGAATTGTGTTTAACACAAATTTTTTGTTGTCAAATTCCAACGTGTGTCCGGCATTAGGACCGCCTTGGAAGCGCGCGATTAAATCGTATTTAGGACATAAAACATCAACGATTTTACCTTTCCCTTCATCGCCCCATTGTAGGCCCAAAAGCACATCAACTTGCATAGCTTGTTTAGTATTGAGATTTAAGAATTATATATATAGATATACTGAGTTATTCCAAAAAAAAAAACGTTCAGAAAATAGAATGATTTCTATTTTCTGAACAAATCTACTATTATATTTTTCGTTTTTTAAAATTAATTTGAAATTACTGCATTTCCCTCAAAATCCTTCTCACTGTCCTTCTCTCGAGCAGCAACCTTTTCTTGGCAGTCTTGGCAGACGCCATATAAATTTAAAGAATGATGTTTAATATCAAACTTTAATAATTCACCCATCATCGATTGAATTTGGTGAATTCGTGGATCACAAAACTCCACTACTTTATTGCATTCAATACAAATCACATGGTCATGTTGTTTAAAACCATAAGACTTTTCAAATTGCGCCATATTACGGCCAAATTGATGCTTAGTGACTAAATCACATGACACTAATAACTCCAATGTATTATATACCGTAGCTCGACTCACACGGTATTTTTTATTCTTCATATGAATATATAAAGATTCTACATCAAAGTGATCTGTACGTGAATAGATTTCCTCTAAAATCGCGTAACGCTCTGGAGTCTTTCTTAGATTTTTATTTTCCAAGTAAGCTTCAAAGATTTTTTTTACGGTATTGTAATTTTCAGTTGGATTCATATATCAAAATGATTCTTCACAAATTTAACTAATTTTAGCTATAAATAGCTAATAGAAACGAAAAACTGATACTTTAATGATTATTCTCTGACTCAAAGCGTGTTACACTCGTAATTCCGCGCACCTGCTTTAAATGTTTAATTAAACTATTTAGCTGCTCTGTATCATTAACGAAAACCATGATATTTCCTTCAAATATTCCTTCATTAGAAGAGATTGACAGGGAGCGGATATTCACATTAAAATCATGCGATATAACCGTTGTTAACTTATTCACTAAACCGACATCATCAATTCCGACGATACGCAATCCAGTTAAAAATGCAGAGTCCTGTTTAGAAGTCCATTTGGCCTTCATAATACGGTACCCATAGTTTGCCATTAACTTAGACGCATTAGGACAGGAGGTACGATGAATTTTAATGCCATCATTTACGGTTAAGAAACCAAATACATCATCTCCAGGGATTGGATTACAACAAGGAGCTAAGGTATAGTCTATCTTTTGCAGATCATCACCTAATAATAAGGTATCATAATCTTTTTTATTTATTTTTTCAACCAATCCACCCATATGTGCATTAAACTGCCCATTGACAGGACTGGTATCTATCATCTTCTCTGTAGCGGCATATTCGCGCAGATCTTTAATATCAATTCCTCCTTTAGCGACATTAAAGAATAATTCCTGCGAGCTTGGATACTTAAAGAAATTCGTAATCTTATTGATATTATCTGTATTATAGGTAATTTTTAAAGATTTCAACTTACGTTCAAGAATTTCTTTACCATCTTCAGCCACGCGTCTTTTTTCTTCTTTTAAAGAAGAGCGAATTTTAGATTTCGCCTTTGCCGTAACGACAAAACTTAACCAATCTTCTTTTGGAGTCTGCTTACTCGAAGTAATAATTTCTACCTGATCTCCATTTTGAAGTTGATGACTTAAAGGAACTAATTTATGATTTACTTTAGCTCCTATACAAGTGGCTCCAATATCGGAGTGGATTTCAAAGGCAAAATCCAAGGCTGTTGCATTATTAGGGAGCTGAATTAAAGTTCCTTTAGGGGTGAAGATAAAGATTTCATCGGAAAATAAATTCATCTTAAAGTCATCCACAAAATCCAAGGCATTTTGATCTGGATTAGATAAGACATCACGTACTTTCTTAATCCACTGATCTAAACCAGAATCCGAATTAGACTCTTTATATTTCCAGTGTGCGGCAAAGCCCTTTTCTGCAATTTCATTCATACGTTTGGTACGAATTTGCACTTCAACCCACTGTCCACGAGGGCCCATTACCGTCGTATGCAGTGATTCATAGCCATTTCCTTTCGGAGAAGATACCCAATCCCGAAGTCTATCTGGGTTTGGGCGGTATAAATCCGTTACAATAGAGTAGGCCTTCCAGCATTCCGTCTTCTCACGATCATATGGAGAATCTATAATAATACGAATGGCGAATAAGTCATATACCTCTTCAAAAGGAATCGATTTTTTGCGCATCTTATTCCAAATCGAATGAATGGATTTCGGACGCCCAAAGATATCTGCCGTCAGTCCCTGCTCTGTTAAAATCTCTTGAATAGGACTCACAAAGTCGGCTATAAATTTCTCTCGTTCAGCTTTCTTCTCATTTAACTTCTTCGCAATAAACTTATAGGTGTCGGGGTCAGTGTATTTCATGGAAAGATCTTCCAACTCCGATTTAATCGCATAAAGACCCAAGCGATGTGCTAGGGGGGCATATAGATAACTCGTTTCTGAAGCAATCTTCAACTGTTTATCACGCGCCATAAATTCCATGGTACGCATATTATGAAGACGATCGGCAAGTTTAATTAAAATCACACGCACATCGTCAGCCAAAGTCAGCAGCATTTTACGGAAATTCTCCGCTTGCATGGAACTATTGGGATCGAAAATCCCAGATATCTTAGTTAAGCCATCGATAATACGGCGCACTTTCTTACCAAACATTTGCTCAATCTCATCGAGCGTAATAGCGGTATCTTCAACGACATCGTGAAGTAAAGCACATACAATAGAAGTCGTTCCTAAACCAATTTCCTCTGCAGCGATTTGAGCGACTGCAATCGGGTGATAGATATAAGGCTCACCAGATTTTCGTCGCATATCTTTGTGACTCTCTAAAGCTAAATCAAAAGCCTTACGAATCATTTGCTTATCTCCACGCTGTAAGGTTGGCTTACAAGCGCGCAATAAAGCACGATATCTTTTTCTGATTTCTTTATTTTCAGCTTCTATATCAATCACATAATCTTTCATAAACTTGCTGTTGTATTATGATACTTAAAATACTTTTCTTAAATTAGATATTGCATACAAAGTTACGCATTATGCATCATTTGTATAATCAACTAAATGTAGTAAAATTTTAGGAGTAACAACATGCAGATATACTTTTTTAATCAAAAAAGAATGAAAATAGTCGTTCAAGGATTATTTCTTGCAGCTTGTATTATACCGAGTCTCACAAGGGCGCAGACATTAACCTTGCCCCAATACGGAGAGGGAGAACCAGAGGTTAGGGAACATTATAATACAACGACATTAAGTGACGGAGAAGTTGTACCGTGGTTTTTATTTCCAGAAGTTTTGATACAAAGAAACCGAATATGGACTTCAGAAGACGCACGTAAGCAATATTTACGACTGAAATCTAATGTGTTAAAAGTACTTCCCTATGCGATCTTTGCACAGAAAAGATATGAGCAATTAGACCGAGATCTAGCCGTTACCACAGATAAAAAGGAGCAAAAAGAATTAGTTAGCAGATGTGAGAATGAAATTAAGGAAATGTTCAATCGAGAGATTAAGAATATGACCGTTTCTCAAGGTAAGATTCTAATTAAACTTGTCGACCGCCAAACCGGACAGTCGAGTTATGATATGGTAAAAGAAATGAAGGGTGGCCTGACGGCCTTCTTTTATCAAGGAGTAGCCCGAGTATTTGGACATAATTTAAAATCTACATATGACCCAAAAGCAGATTTTGAAATAGAAAATATCATTAGAGGATACGAAAAATCAAAACATGCTAAGGGTATATATTAAACTTATTATACCATGAACACGATTTACAACTTTGACGCGCTACAATTTGATGGCGAAAAAAAGTCCTTGTCAGACTATCAGGGTAAAGTACTCTTAATAGTCAACACGGCATCTAAATGCTTTTTTACAAAGCAGTTTAAATCCTTAGAAAAACTGTATCAGCAGTATAAAGATAAAGGCTTTGAAATTTTAGCCTTTCCATCGAATAATTTTCGAGATCAAGAACCATTGACCGGAACTAGATTGGAAACTTTCTGCCGGCTTAACCAGCAAGTGAATTTTCCAATCTTTAAACGTACTCATGTCGTCGGAGAATTTACGGCCCCCTTATTTAAATTTCTTTCCCATAAATCTGAAAATGGACATGTGGAAAGTAAACCGCTATGGAATTTTCATAAGTATTTAATTAATAAAAACGGGGAAGTGGTGGACTTCTATTACCCCATTACTTCGCCATTATCAAGTAAAATTAAAAGCAATATTGAAAAACTTTTGGCAGAATAAATTAAATTCTGCTAAATTTGTTTAATTGTTTAAACACTTATTTAAAAGGAATGCTAAAACTTGATTTGTTAGTAATCACTGTACATCCAGATGACGCCGAATTAGGCGCAGGAGGTACCATTGCAAAATATGTTGCCCAAGGGAAGCAAGTAGGTATTATCGACCTGACTCGCGGAGAACTTGGGACGCGCGGTACAGCAGAAACTAGACGGCAAGAGGCAGCAGATGCAGCAGAAATTTTAGGCGTTGCTATACGTGAAAACTTGAATTTGAGAGATGGATTTTTTGAAAATGCAGAAAAGGAAAAACTCGCTGTAATTCAGGCTATCCGTCAGTATAAACCCGAAATTGTTATTACCAATGCATTGACAGATCGTCATCCAGATCATGGTAGAGCTGGAGATCTGGTTTCAGAATCCTGCTTTTTAGCTGGATTAAGACGTATAGAAACGTTTCATAATCATGAACAACAAGAAGCGCATCGTCCTAGACTGCTTCTTCAGATGGTTCAAGACTATTATATTAAACCCGATATCGTATTGGATATTAGCGAGTATTATGATATAAAGGTAAAATCCATTTTAGCCTACAAAACTCAGTTTTATACTGGAGAAAATGTTAATCCAGATGAGCCGCAAACGTATATCTCAAATCCGGATTTTATGAATTCTACCGATTCTCGAGCACGGGAATTTGGAAGAACTATTCAAGCTAAATTTGCAGAAGGATTTACCTGTAAGAAAATTATGGGAGTCAATGATATCTTTAATCTGATTTAAAGGGGACTATAGCTATTCCTAAAGCCCGAATTTTAATTGTTTTTTAAAAAAGCTAAAAAGTACTTCACTCTACTTTTTAGCTTTTTCTATTTAGGACCCAACTAATAGTCCATCTTTTTCTAAAATCTCGAATACCTCCAATACACCGACCACCTGTATGTCTTCTTTTTTATATTCCGAATAATTAAAATACCGAACGGCTTCAATTTCCTGACTGGCTTGAATTTCTTGATCTAAAGGGTATAAAAAGCAATCCTGCTCCATGATAATATGCTGATCTTCCCCATAGGCTGGAGCAGAAATATGGCAGTAAAAGCTTAATTTTTCAGGATTTAAATTGAGGTTTAGCTCTTCCAATATCTCACGCTGAATTGCTTCCATGGTCGTTTCCCCCTGATCTACCTTTCCTCCAGGCAGATACCAGGCTTTTTTATTTTTACTAAAAGCAAGTAATAATTTATTTTCTTGAATAACTAATAATCCTGCAGTATATAATGCTGTGAAATTTGTTGCACTCATTCTTGTCTACTTTTGAAAATACGGCTAAATATACCATTTAAGAAATAAATCCTTTGACATATTGCTGCGTAATTTCATGCTGAGGTCTTAATAAGACATCTTCTGTCTTTCCAAATTCCAAGATTTCCCCCTGATAGACAAAAAGTATATAATCAGAAACACGTCGTGCCTGCCTTAATATATGTGTGACAAGCACAATGGTATACTGCGTT
This sequence comes from Sphingobacterium sp., assembly GCA_036786125.1. Classification (GTDB taxonomy): domain Bacteria; phylum Bacteroidota; class Bacteroidia; order Sphingobacteriales; family Sphingobacteriaceae; genus Sphingobacterium. Next base: position 5,815 of record DAIQRP010000045.1, on the reverse strand, counting down.
TTTAATTCAATCAGTAAGTTTTCTATCGTCTGTGTAGAAATAGGATCTAAGGCGGAGGTGGATTCATCCCCAAGGATAATTTCAGGCTGTACAGCCAAACCTCTAGCTAAACATAAACGCTGCTGCTGTCCAATCGAAAGACCTGTAGCAGATGCATCTAGTCGATCCTTTACTTCATCCCAAAGGCCGACATTTTTAAGTTGCCTTTCGACAATTTCTTTTAAACGCTGCTTATTTCGCTCTCCATGAATTTTAGGACCATAGGCGATATTATCAAATATAGACATCGGCAATGGGTAAGGTTTCTGAGATAGTAGCCCCATTTTCTTACGTAAATGTGTTACCTCAGCACCGGGCGCATAGATATCCTCCCCATTGACTAATACAGATCCACTGACCTGCACATCACCTACATCATCCAACAGTCGGTTTAAGGTCTTGAGTAAGGTGGTTTTACCACATCCAGAAGGTCCTATGATCGATGTGACTGAGTGCTTTGGGATGTCTAAATTGATATTCTTTAAAATATGTTTTCCTTCAATATGAACATTTAAATCACGAATAACAATATGAGGTTGCTCCACAGCAACTATAGTTTGTGTTTTTTCTGTTTCGAGGCTAGAAAATGAGTGCATAATACAATAATTAAAATAATACCTGTCAATACGAGGGCGGAAGCATATGCACGTCCCTGTACCTCTGGAATTGGACTGGAAAGTTGAAAGAAAATAGCTAAGGGCAAGGTTGCCGCAGGTTCATCTATATATTTCGGGAGATTATCAGAAAACCCTGCCGTCAGCAGTACTCCGGCAACATCCCCAATAGCCCGACCAAAAGCTAATAATATCGCTGTAAATATTCCCGGACGGATATGTAAGAGAAGAATCTTAGCCAGTTCCCATCGCGTGGCACCTAAAGACAATGTCACATGTTTTAAATCCACAGGAATGGTCTTAAGTAACTCATCCACGGTACGTACTACAATAGGAATAGTAAGCAAGGTTATGGTGATTATACCCCCGAGTAAAGATGCTCGAATACCAAAATAAACCATAATACTAAAACCTATAGCTCCATAGACAATGGACGGAATACCGTAGAGTATATCATAGATTAATTTGGAAAATCTAGCTAAAAATGAACCTTGTTTTAAATAAATGTTGAGGAATATAGCTATGGGAATACCGATAATAGCCGATAAAAATGTGGCCGCAGTGGCTAAATACAGCGAGCCTAATATGGCATTTAAAATACCGCCTTCCTTACCGATATAAAAACCTCCTTTAGGGAGTTCGGAAATCATAGACCAAGATAGATATGGGAGCCCTTTATACAGGATAGTTCCGATAATAAAAAATAAAGAACCCGTCACGATCATTCCTGAGAGATGCATAAAAGCCTTAGCAATACGCTCTTTCCAAAGCCTAATCTTTATATTAGCCATGATATCTGTCCTCCATTTTATTCAGTATTAAGCGAGAAATTAAATTAAAAAGCAGGATAATGCTAAAAAGCAATAAAGCGGAAAACATTAGCGCTGATTCATATAATGGAATAGACATCATCTCCCCGAAATTATTCGCTATTAATGCAGGGATGGGATATCCTGCATCAAATAGAGAGCTTGGAATTTTAGGAATATTACCACAGACCATAAGGACGGCAATCGTCTCCCCAAAGGCTCTAGAAATGGCTAATACGATAGCTGCAAGAATTCCAGGTTTAGCTTTTCTAAGAATCACGTATTGTATAGTTTCCCATTTTGTTGCGCCTAATGATAAGGAGGCAGCCTTAAGCTCCTGAGGAATAGTTGATAAGACTTCTACCATAATGGAAATCATTATGGGGAATATCATCACTGCCAGTACAATCCCTCCGGCTAAAATGGAATATCCCGAGGTCTCTACGCCAAAAATGGGAGCTATATAATCTTTAATCATAGGCACGACAAAAAGCACCCCCCATACGCCATACAATACTGGAGGAAGCGCTGCCAAAACATTGACCAAAGGCAAAATAACATGTCTTAAAGACTTTGACGCATATTCACTTAGGTAGACTGAAGTCAGTATACATAAGGGTACCGCAATAATTAAAGAGACCAATGTCACAGATAGTGTCCCTACAATAAATGGCAAAAAGCCAAAATATCCTTTCATCGGTGACCATACTTTCTCCCAAAGAATATGACTTAATGAGTTGGATTCCAATAGAGGAATCGCCTTAATCCATAGAGCAATTCCCATTAGGAACACTACTGATAGGGATATGATTAATAAAACTGCCGACATATTCCGGTAGACAGTATTTTTAAGTAAACGGATCTGACTCAAATTAATTCAACTTTTCAAGTTCTACTTCGGTTAATTCCTGATTTAATGGCACATATCCATTTTCCAAAAGATAGCCCTGAGATTGTTTTGAAAGCACAAAAGCAATAAACTCTTTAATTAATAAAGATTGAGGTTTGCCATGAGTTACAAAGGTCAGGTCTCGAGCAGGTGGAGAAGGGTAGCGATGCCTAGCTATAGCTTCCGTAAGTTCATCTAAATCGGCATAGAAATTTTCTTCGGGATCAATTTGACCATTTCCGTTTAAATCTATGGGTAGAATATCAATCTGTTCAGCAGTTTTCTTCGTCTGCAGATTATAGACGTAATTGATATTATTAAAGCCTATAGCAGATTTATTTTCTTTAATAGCCTGAGCAAGGCCAGGGTCCCCAAATATGCCAATACCTTGCAGGTCCTCTTGCTTCTGTTTAAAATAATTAGCCCAAGTCTCGGCAGCACCTGCAGCATCTGAACGGACATAGACGATAATTTTATCTGAACTCAAGCGAGGGTCTAAATCGGACCAATAGGTATATTTCTGGTGAACAAATAAATCTGCCAATTCCTGTTGTGTCATTCCGCGTGCTTTTAGCAAGTTATAGTTTGGATGCTTTTTATTAAAGGTGCAGACCACAGCATCTTTAGCAATATGAATGGGATATGCATTTTTAGTTATTTCCTGAGGATGTAAATCACGTGATACTAAACCAATATCCACCATTCCACTAAGTGCATCAGCAATCCCTTTTCCAGCTCCTCCAGCAGAAATATTAAAACGCACATTCGGATGTTGAATTTTAAAATCCTCCGCCCAAAGTACGACTATAGGATAGAGTGCAAATGCTCCAGAAAGAGAGATATTACCATAAAACCCTTTCTCTTTGGAATAACCACTTTCACTTTTTGGAGCACAGCTAGCAAAAATTGCGACCAATAAACCGCTTATAATTAGGTGCTTTTGGATTCTCATATTTTTATCTGATAGTCTATAGGTTTAATAGATTACTATTTATTTCACAAATATATAGTAAATTGGTAGATATTATATACTACAGTAATTATTTTTTTATACATTTGAATTATAAAATCAAAAAATTATAAAACCAAGGCTAAATTAGTAAAGTAAATCATGCAAAGTTTTCGTACAGAATTGGAGAATCCAGTAGTGGAGCAGGAGATTATAGAACTAGAAAAAAAGATTCGATTATTTCAAGAAGGTAAAATTCCTGACGAGAAATTTCGCTCCTTAAGACTGGCAAGGGGGGTATATGGACAGCGTCAACCTGGCGTTCAGATGGTCCGTATTAAACTTCCTTTTGGACGAGTGACTTTTAAGCAACTACTAAAGATTGCTGATATTTCAGATGAATATGCCATTCGTAATCTACACTTGACCACGAGGCAGGATATCCAAATTCATTATGTGAGCTTGGATAAAACTCCCGAATTATGGGCTAAACTTGCAGAAGATGATATTACCTTACGTGAAGCCTGTGGAAATACAGTTCGTAATGTCACCGCCTCAGCCACCTCAGGTATAGATCCTCAAGAACCATTTGATGTATCTTCATATGCACAACAGACTTTTGAATATTTTCTGAGAAATCCAGTGTGCGCGGAAATGGGAAGAAAGTTTAAAATGGCTTTTTCTTCTTCAGAAAGTGACACCGCCTTTTCTTATATCCATGATTTAGGCTTTATTCCTAAAATTAATGCGGAAGGAGAACGCGGTTTTAAGGTGCTTTTAGGTGGAGGTCTTGGTGCACAACCTATTCTAGCCTCTATAGTTAATGAATTTCTTCCTGCTGATGAACTTATACCTTATATCGAAGCTACACTTCGTGTTTTTGATAGAAATGGGGAAAGGAACAATAGAAATAAGGCACGATTTAAATATTTAATTCAAAAACTGGGTTTAGAAGAGGTTTTAGCTCTTATTGAGAAGGAAAAAATAGCAAATCCTTTCAAAAGCTTCCCTATAGATCCAAATTTAATTCCTATTCCCCAAGCTTCAGAAAGACTGAATTTAGAAAAATTAGATTTTTCAGATGACCTTTCTTATCAGATTTGGAGATCTACAAACGTATTTGAGCAGAAACAAAGTGGTTTTTACGGCGTTTTTATAAAAGTCTCCACAGGAGATCTCTCCACAGAAAAAGCGAGACTTTTAATTGCGGGTGTCAAAGCTCATATTGCCGATGATATTCGCATCACACAGAATCAAGGCTTATTGTTAAAATTTGCCCGAGCGGAATCTCTTCCTTATATCTATCAGGTATTAAAGGATCTGGATTTAGCTTCACCGGGATTTGAAAGCACCTCCGATGTAACCACCTGCCCAGGAACGGATACCTGTAATTTAGGGATTTCCAATAGTACTGAAATGGCTCGTATTATTGAGCAATATATACATGAATTTCATGCTGATTTTGTCTTTAACCGAGAATTGAAGATTAAAATTTCTGGATGTATGAATTCCTGCGGCCAACATGGTTTAGCGCATATAGG
>DAIQRP010000045.1:0-964 GCA_036786125.1 Sphingobacterium sp. | reverse complement strand
TTCCATGGCTCTTCGGTAAAAGCGAATGGGAAAATAGTACCTGCCGCTCAAGTGATGATAGGTGGAGGCACTATTGGTGATGGATATGGGCGTGTTGCAGAACGTATTATTAAAGTCCCCACCAAACGGGTCTTACATGTGGTTGATTTAGTCCTCGCAGATTTTAAAAACCAATCCGTAGAAGCAGAAAACTTTCATCAGTATTATGACCGTGTTGGAAAGGACCATTTCTATAGATTATTAAAGCCTTTAGCTGATCTAACCACCTTATCTGCAGATGAATATATCGACTGGGGGCATCAGGAAACTTTTGTGACAGCTATCGGCGTTGGGGAATGTGCGGGAGTCGTTATCGACTTGGTTGCTACACTCATCTATGAAGCTGAAGAGAAAAAACAATATGCAGAACAAGCCCTAGCAGCAAATCAATATGCGGACGCTATCTATCATGGCTATAATGTATTTGTAAACTGCGCTAAAGCTTTACTATTAGATAAAAGCATAAATGTCAGCACCCAACAGGCCGTTATTAAAGAATTTGATGCACAGTATGTAGAAACTCAGGAATATGTATTTAATCGTTCTTTTACTGACCTGGTATTACAGATTAATAAAAATGAACCTACAGAAGCATTTGCGATTAGCTATATACAACAAGCTGTTCAGTTTTTCGACACCGTTTTTGAACGTAGGAATCTAGTTAAAATAAATGCTTAATTCTATGGAAAGAAATATAAATGCCAAAATCACTTTAGTGGGAGCTGGCCCTGGAGATCCGGAACTGATTAGTTTAAAAGGAATAAATGCCATTAAGCAAGCAGATGTAATTTTATATGATGCCTTAGTGAATGAAGCTTTATTGACATACGCTCCAGCACATTGCCACCTCATTTATGTGGGCAAACGAGCTGAACAATTATCAACTTCTCAAGATCAGATTAATCAACTTTTAGTAGACTACGCA
>DAIQRP010000044.1:6175-19832 GCA_036786125.1 Sphingobacterium sp. | reverse complement strand
TGCAATAGATGCTCATTCCGGGCAGACCTTATCCTTTAGTTATGTCGGTTTTGTCACCGAAGAACATACCATAAAATCGGATGCTTATATCGTCAATATCCGAATGATTGAAAACCCTTCTCAAATTGATGAAGTTGTCGTAGTAGGCTATGGTCAACAGAAGAAAACCAGCGTTGTCGCATCTATCAGTACTATTTCAGCCAAAGAGCTCGCAGTAACAGGGCGCTCACTATCCAATTCTATTGCTGGGAAACTCCCAGGAATTATCGCTATTCAACCTTCAGGGGAACCGGGATATGATAATTCTAACTTTTGGATTCGTGGTGTAAGCTCCTTTGCTGGAGGAACAAGCCCGCTGGTTATTATCGATGGAGTACCTAGAAGCATCAGTGATATGAGCAATATCCCTGTAGAGGATATTGAGACTTTTTCTGTACTTAAAGATGCCTCTGCCACTGCTGTCTATGGAGCTGAAGGTGCTAATGGCGTGGTCTTAGTCACCACAAAAAGAGGGACACCACAAAAGACAGCTATCTCCGCAGATTTACAACATTCCATACGTAAACCCTTACGTCTACCGACTTCTTTAGATTCATATCGCACATTAAATCTATATAATGAAGCGACATGGAATGAAAAAGGAAATCCGACTTCGGGATGGCTTCCAACCTATGATGATGAAACTTTAGAAAAATATCTCAATCAGGTAGATCCCGATTTATTCCCGAATACAAACTGGTTAGATTTACTCCAACCCAATACCAATGTATCTCGATATACAGTCAATTTTAGAGGAGGAGGTGATCGAGTACGTTTCTTCACTTCGGGAGCCTACTATACGGAGGATGGTCTTTATAAGAGTAATACCGTAGAAAACTATAATGCCAACTTAAAGTACGAACGTTTTAACCTCCGTTCGAATATTGATATGGATCTGACCAGCAGCACAAAGATGTCGGTCGATCTTGCGGGAATTTTTGTTAAACAAAATGCGCCCATTTCTACAGCTGATGCTTTATGGAGTTTAATATCACTTTCTCCACGTTACCTCTTTCCGATGATATATTCGGATGGTTCATTTTCTGAACATCCCTCTTATTCTGCGGGATCTGTAGGATCGGCAGAACGTGCTAACCCATTTAACCTACTGAATAATATGGGGTATAGCAGAAATCAGGAAGTTACCTTGCAGTCTAAAATCAACCTCATCCAAAATTTAGATATGCTGACCCCTGGATTATCATGGCGTGGAGCATTAGGATTTGATAATCTTTCTCAAGGTAGAATTAACCGTTCCAAAGAAGCCCGTTCATACTTTGCCCGAAATAGAGATGCTGAAGGTAATTTAATTTTAAATCAAGTGCGTGGAGGAGCAGCACTTTCTAATCCGGAATCTGCAGGTAGCTCTGGAGAAAGAAATATTTATATAGAGACGGCCTTAGATTACAAAAAAACAATTGGCAGACATGATATCAGCGGTTTGGCTTTATACAACCAGCGGGAGAGACAATATCAAAACAGAAGCAATGGTTTAGAAATGCTTCCCTACCGCAAGCAGAGTGTAGTCGGAAGAGCAACCTATGGTTATGATGGTCGATATCTTTTTGAAGCCAGTATGGGGATGACGGGAAGTGAAAACTTTGCTGAAGGTTTCCGTTGGGGAATCTTCCCTTCTGTAGGAGCTGCCTGGTGGGTAAGTAATGAAAAATTCTTTGAGCCTATTGAAGAGGTGGTCAACAAATTAAAGTTCCGTATTTCTTATGGTAAGACAGGGAATGATGTTCTTTCAGGAAATCTCTCTCGATTTCCGTATCGAGAACAGTTAAATGAAGGAGAAGCGGGCTATAATTACAGCTGGCAAGGAGGTGCTAATGTAGGAAATAATGGACAGGGCTCCGGCAGCCCAGGTTCTGGAATTGTAGAGAGCGATTATGCTATGCCTACTTTAAAATGGGAAGAGGAAGATAAATTTAATGTGGGATTAGATTTAGCCTTATTTAAAAATCGTATAGATGCAACCTTAGATTTCTTCTATAATGAAAGATATGATATTTTAATGCGCCGAAATACAGTACCTACTGCTGCAGGTTTACGTACGAATCCGATGCAAAATTTTGGCCGAACGAATAACCGCGGTCTTGACTTTAATATCACTGGAACTCAAAAAATTAAAGAAGTTACTTTAGCAGCACGAATTAATTATACCTACACCCGGAATAAGATTGTAGAGTATGATGAAATCCCTCAACCCTTCTCCTATCAGGCTTATACTGGTCAACGCATTGGACAACCTTTTATGTATATAGCAGATGGTTTATACAGTCCAGACGATTTTATGATAACCACAAATGCCAATGGTTCTCAAAACTATACATTAAGACCTGAATTGCCTAACCCTGGTTTTGCAGTCGCTCCTGGAGATATCAAATATGTCGATCTAAATGGAGATGGAATTATTGACAATTACGATCAGACCTATATCAATGGTTTTAATTCTTCCATTACACCAGGAATAGTCTATGGTTTTGGCCTAACAGCAGAATGGAAAGGATTTAGTGTAGGCGTATTCTTTCAAGGTGCAGGGCAATTCTCAACTAACCTAATGAATAAGGCCGAAAATTTCTTCCCTTTTCAACGTGCTTTAACCGATGCAGCCCTTCGAGATGAGGCTATGAATCGATGGACCTATGAAGACCCTTACAATCAAAATGTTTTATTCCCTCGTTTAAGTACTGCCAATAATGGAAATAATACACGGACAAGTACCTGGTGGCATAGAGATGCTTCCTATCTCAGACTTAAAAATATAGAACTCGGATATGTGGTCAATTCCAACTTTATTAAACGATACCATATCAATGCATTACGTCTTTATGTACAAGGAGAGAATATCCATACCTGGGATAAAGTCAAATTCTGGGATCCTGAAGTTACAGGCCGTTCGGGATCACGTTATCCCATTAGCTCAACTTGGACTTTTGGACTAAACCTCACTTTTTAATTTAATATAGTCATGAAATTATTTAATAAGATACTTATCTGTACCTTGTTGTCTACCGCAACACTGTCTACTTCCTGCCAAAAATACTTAGATGTATCATCTGAATTAGCCGATAATTTAACTATAGATGGTGTATTTGAAAATGTAGCTTATACCAAACGCTGGCATGCCAATACATTTAACTGTATTATAGAATACTCCAGAAATGCAGCTAATACTGATGCTATGGGTAACCCATGGTCGGCAATTTCCGGAGAGATTGTCAGCAATTTCGCCCGAAATATTATGGTCTCTGGATATACTGCAGGTAATGCAGGATATCACCGTTGGGCAACCCAATATAGATATATCCGTCAGGCATTAATTTTTTTAGATAGAGCGAAAGCTATTAGTGGAAGCGGTAATAACTCCTTACCACAGGATGAGGTGGATCGCATGAAAAATGAATCCAAATTTTTAATTGCCTACAGTTATTTTACGCTTTTAGAACTTTATGGTCCAGTACCTTTAGTCAAAGATCTTGCAGACCCTAATGACCAAAATATTGATTTCGTACGGGCACCTATGGATGAAATCATCCAATATATAGATGCATTACTTGCCGAAGTAATTGCTGATGCAAAACTTCCAGCAACCATAAAATCCAGTGGAGCTTACAATACCGCAGAGATGGTACGTCCGACATTAGTCGCTACCTATGCCCTACGCGCTAAGTTATGGACATATGCGTCTTCAAAATTATTTAATGGAGGTTTTTCAGAAAGTTTAGCGATAACCAATCCGGATGGCACACGTATCTTTCCAGATTATAATCCAGAAAAACTGCAAATTGCCAAAAGACATTTAGAGGAATTTCTAAATTTTGCTCAAGGCTTAGGGCATAAATTGCATATAGAATATGCAGCATCCGGAGAAATCAATCCTCATGAATCCGTATATCAGCTTTTTCAAAAGTATAATGATGAGATTATTTGGGCTACAGCAACCAATAATTATAGTGACCCAAATGCTCAGGAGCGCCGTTCAAATCCAATAGATTTATATCCTAGCCCTACAAATTTTGCAAATATTGGTATCTCCCAAGAGTCTGTAGATGCCTTTTTTATGGTCAATGGATTAAGTATTCATGATTCAGGTTCAGGATATCGGGAAAATGGTTTTGCCACAGTAAATAATCCTACTCATGTTAAAAATAATCCCGATGCGAATATTTTTAATATGTATGCCGATCGGGAGCCTCGCTTCTATGCAACAGTAGGTTATAATGGAAAAAGCTGGCATATCCATGCCAATGAGCATGATAACCCCAATGGAGTCTATAGGCAATGGTTTGGACGTGGAAAACCTAGTGGAATTGCTGGTGGAGAGAACTGGCCACGCGCAGGATACCTCTTCTATAAATTTAAAAATAGAAGAATAGCCCAAGGAAGATCATCTATAAATGTACCGGGAGCACCAGGAACACCATTTTCAGTGTATACCTCTTGGTCCAGACCTTCAATTTTATTTCGCTTAGCCGATTTTTACCTGTACTATGCTGAAATTTTAAATGAGATTGACCCTGGGGATGCCCGCATTATTGAATATATCGATAAAGTCAGAGAACGTGCCGGAATCCCGGGCTACGCTCAATTACAAGCCGATGGGGTGAAGACCCAAGTAATCGGTAATCAACGTGCTCAATTTAAAGCTATCGTCCAAGAAAGACATGTGGAATTTGTAGGAGAAGGGCAACGCTGGTTTGATATGCGAAGATGGATGATCTGTGATCCTAGTGCAGAGAATCAACCAGATAAAGGAGGTGTAGATGGAGATATAACTCGGATGAGCGGCATGAATATGAGTGGATTTGATAATGTACCTATGCTGGTCGGAAATAGTAATACTACCGTAAAATCTTTAGGAGACCCTGATTCTTTCTACAAACGTGAAAAATTAGAGAATCGCCGTTGGGCTAAAGAATATTATTGGTATCCTATTCCGCAGAATGAAATTAATAAAAGCAAGGCAGGTCTATTAGTGCAAAACCCACTTTGGCCTGTGGTAATTGCCGGAAGTTAATATATGCTAGATTGAATATAATAACCCATAAAGTTAACTTTATGGGTTATTATTAAGATTTTAAGACTATAAAGTTGCCATATCTATAACAAAACGGTAACGCACGTCTCCTTTTTCCATACGTCTATAAGCCTCATGAATATCTTTAATATCGATTAATTCAATTTCTGAAACTATATTATGTGCTGCACAGAAATCTAACATCTCTTGAGTTTCGGCAATACCACCAATACCCGAACCCGCCAGACTTTTACGACCATCTAATAGCGCAAAAGCTGGAATTTGAGCAGGAACAGCAGGAATACCCACACAGATATGCGTACCATTTGTACGTAATAATGATAAGTAAGAGGCAATATCATGCTCTGCACTGACTGTATCTAAGATAAAATCAAAAGTACCTTTAGCCGCTTCAAATTGTTCAGCATCTGTCGTCACTACAAAATGATGAGCGCCTAATTTTTTAGCATCTTCCTCTTTCTTAGGAGAAGTGCTTAATACCGTAACTTCTGCACCAAAGGCCACTCCAAATTTCACGGCCATATGTCCTAAACCTCCTAAACCCAATACGGCTAATTTATGGCCTTTTCCTACTTTCCAATGACGTAATGGAGAATAGGTTGTAATTCCAGCACATAGTAAAGGAGCTATAGCTGCCAGGTCTAATTTATCTGATACATGTAGCACAAAATCTTCATTGACCACAATTGTTTTCGAATAACCTCCATATGTTGGCATCCCATCGGTATAGGGATTAACGCCATTATAAGTTTGCACGTTACCATGCTCACAGTATTGTTCTAAACCATCTTGACAGTTCGCACATTCCCGACAGGAATCAACCATACATCCCGTACCGGCTAAATCGCCTACCTTAAATTTAGTCACTTCAGCGCCAATCTGCACGACACGGCCTACGATCTCATGTCCTGGAACCATAGGAAAGATCCCTTCAAACCAATCGTTATTAATTTGATGTAAATCGGAGTGACATACGCCACAAAATAAAATATCGAACTGTACGTCTTTAGGACCTAGTTCACGACGTTCAAAGCTCCATTCTGCGAGCTCCACTCCAGCTTGCTGAGCCGCATATCCTTTTGTTGTAATCATATTCTTTTATTTAATGTTCTACTTGATAACTTTTTCGAAATGCCTGGGGGGTAAGCCCGATATTTTTCTTAAAAAACTGACTAAAATTAGGTTGGTCAGCAAATCCAATGCTATAGCCAATTTCTTGCAGCGTCCAATCTGTCTGAATTAATAAAGCTTTACTTTCTTCAAGCAACCTATTCTTAATATGTGTGCTGAGATTCTGACCAGTATGTTTTTTTAATAAAGCATTTAGATGATTTGGATGTATAGATAAGCTATAAGCAAATTCTTTAGCTGTCTTAATACGCACGGGATTTGTTGGATTTAAACTCGCCGTTTCTGCTTCTAATAACTGAAAGAAATCATGAATATGTCGGTATTCATCACTGACGATATCAGGTTTTGGAAAATTAGCCACCTGAATACTTTCAATCATAAGCATCTGCATATAAGTCTGTAGACGGTCTTCCGTCAGTTCTTCCTGCTTTTCATATTGATCAATCATTAATTCAAACCAATGATTAAGCGTAGCGAGATCCTGTTCTTTCAAACGAATAACATTTTTCTCTAACTTATTAAATAACTCATATTTCTCCATGGCAGCCTTTAAAATAGGCTGTTCATCCAAATATCTTTTTTTAAAAAGTACATAATAACCATCCGATTCATCGGAAAGATTCTTCCAGGAGATAATGCCGCTAGGATGAAGAAAAATTATCGTAGGCTTGTCTATATAATAGGTATTCGTCCCAATATTTAATACGCCTATACCTTTAGAGATATATAAAATTTTATAGAAATCTCTTCGATTAGGGGAAAGATAATTTTTACAAGGATCGGTTTTACGACTGACGACACGAATATTCCAATCTTCAAAATACTCCCTACTAACTGGCAAAAGATCTTCCAGATTACGTAATAAATCTATTTTTTTGATATCCGAAGTTTTCAACATGGGACGACATTATTCTTTATATTATGCTACAAATGTACAGGTTGTTTCGTGCAATCTATTATGAATTACTTATCGGCATTTATGAAAATCAAAGATGAGAGATTTTATTTTCCATATGCTCTAATTTTCTTTTTAAATCTTTTAAAAGTTCCAATTGGATTTCCTGAGACTCATATAATACCTTGACTTGTTCCTCTAAAAGCACATCTAATTTTTGATGCAAACTACGGATTTCGAGCTCCGCTTTGAGATTGACCAAATAATCATTTTCCCCACGTTCCCGATCTTTCTCTTCCTGTCTATTTTGACTCATCATAATAATTGGAGCCTGAAGGGCTGCGATACATGAAAGTACCAGGTTCATTAAAATAAATGGATAAGGGTCAAATTGCTCTTCTTTGGGGAGGGATATATTAAAGGCTATCCAAATAAAAAGAATAATAGAAAAGAGGATAATAAATTTCCAGCTGCCTCCAAAGCGCGCCACCTTATCGGAAATCTCCTGACCTTTTGAGAGCAGTTCTTTGGGGGGATTCAATAAATTATTAACAATAAGTTCTTCCTCTTGAATTGTTTTTTTTACAATTTCATGTAACTTATTAATCTGCTCTTTACTTTGTTCGAGCATCTCTATATGGGAATTGTCCTTCTCTTTCATATGTAAAAAACATAAAAAAAAGACAGTTGTTTTTCTGCTGTAATTATTAAATCATCAAAAACATTTTTATAAAAATGTGGATACCTATAGAGTATAGTCGATATACCGGTTAAATAAAAAATTTTTTTTTTATAACAAGGAGCTTCAAAGATTTGTAACAAGCAGAAATATCAATACTGCAAAATATGCAGAAGACTTAGTCTTCCACATATTTAGCTTGAGCTGCTTGCATCCCAAAGTAGAACATCAGCAAAACAGCTGCAGCCACAAAATAAAATGAATATTGCCAAGAAGAATCCCAATCATGCAATTTGCCGAAAATGGCAGGGCCAAAAGCGGCAATAAGATATCCTATAGATTGAGCCATTCCCGAAATTTTAACTGCATGAGCACTTGATTTCGTACGTAAGGAGAAAAAGAGGATAGAAAGACTAAAGGATAAACCATTAGACAGTCCCAATAAAACAGCTGTTGCATAAATCCATTCCGATTTCAGAAAAGTAAACATCAGTATACTTCCTAACATACAAATCGATAAAACACAGACTAAAGTCTTTTGATTCTTCATTCTATTCGCTATAATAGGGCCTGTGAAGGTTATGGGTAACATCGCCATCTGTATAATAAATAATACCCATCCGGGTTGACCTGCCGACATCCCATAATCTCCTAATACTGCAGGAAGCCATGATATTAAACTATAGTAAACCAAGGACTGTAATCCCATAAACAAACTGATATTCCAAGCTTGAGCAGATTTAAACATATTAAAATTTGAAACTTGAGCAACCGCATGCTCTAGGGGCTGCTTTTTATTCATCAGAAGCTCCAAGAGGACTACAAGAAGTGCTAAGCCTGCTATGAGCATCCAAATGCCTAATGATCCCTGCCAGCCATATCCTGTCCATACCCCTAGAGATACACTAAAACCAGAAGCTAATGCGGCAGTAAGGTTCATAGATACCGCAAAAATACCTGTCATCAGCCCTATTTGATTGGGAAAGTTACGCTTGATATATCCCGGTGTAATGACATTTCCAATACAAATTCCCAAACCGATACATACAGAACCTAAAAAAAGCATCTCTATAGAACCTAACACACGGAGAAATAAACCGAAACATAAGATAATTAATGCATAGAGTAAAAAGCGGTTAATCGCTAGCCGTTGGGAAAATCTACTGACCAAAACCGAGCAGCTGGCAAACATAAACAAGGGTATGGAAGTCAGCAAGGAACCTTGAAAATGGTCTAAGGACAGCGCCTTGGAAACTTGATTTAATACCGGACCTACGGCCGTAATTGGAGAACGTAAATTACTAGAAACTAAAATAATGACTAATATATTAATGCATAAAAGTATATAGGAAGATTCCTTTTTTGATTTGTATTCCATAATAGATATTTTATTTACAGCACAAAAATACTCTTGTTATTTTACTTATATTTGTCATATTGTTAATCTAAAACGACATCGAGATGGCAAGTCAAAGTTGGGAGATTGAAGCGATTCGGAAGCCTTATTTCGTTTGGTTTGAAGAGAACTGGGTACATGATAATAGATTACATCAGCATAGGAAAGCGCAATTAATCTATGTGGAAAGTGGTTTTCAATATCTCACGGTTGCCGATAAGATATACCTCTTGCCCCAAAATCATGCGGCATGGATTCCCTCAAATCAAATACATAAGACCAACTCACAATCTGAAAAAATTAAACTGATGGTTTTATTTGCCGATCCTGAACAAGAGGCTGAATTTTATAAACAAGTTGCTGTATTCTCTGTCCCTCCAGTGCTTAAAGAGATGATTCGTTATGCCGAGAAATGGTCTAAACAAATGGAGGAAAGTGCGGATGAAAATATATTTTTAAAAGCTTTATTTAATGAACTGCCTCAATTTGTAGCCCATTCCCTAGCCTTACATATTTCGCTACCTCAGGATCCACGCCTGCAACAAGCCATGGCCTATCTACATGAGCACTATGCTGCAGATATTCAAATTTCAATTTTAAGCGAATATGCCACAGTTTCTTTACGTAGCCTCGAGCGTATCTTTAAAAAAGAAACAGGACTTACCTTGAGTAAGTACCAGCAGATGTTGAGAATTATTAAAAGCTTAGAACTGCTAAGCGAAGGGCAGTTAACAATTTCAGAAATTGCATATCGTGTAGGATATAAAAGTGTTCAAGCCTATACCAATAGTTTCCAATCCCTTATGAAAAGCAGTCCAAGCCATTTTTTAAAAACGAATAAACAGGAATTACACTATTGAGTAAGTCCAACATTGACTAAGAAATGCTGTCTACTCCCCAAAAAGCAAGACCTGAAAGTGATGGCATTAAGCCATGCCACCATTCGCGCCAATATTCTGGGCATTAATCCATTTTGCTTCATCAGAAGCTAGAAATAATACAATTTCTGCAATATCATTCGGCTCGGCAATACGATTAAATGGGGATAACGAAGCGAGTCGATCGATTACCTCCTGCGGTTTTCCCTGGGTAAATAATTCCGTATTCGTCGGTCCTGGAGAGATGGAATTAACATTTATTCCTCGTGCACCTACCTCTTTTGAAAATACTCGAGTCAGTTGTTCGACCGCAGCTTTTGTCGCCACATAGGTTGCATATGCGGGTAACATAATACGGTTTACGGAAGTCGAAAAATTAATAATAGTCCCTTGATCAGCTAGTCGAGTTGCAGCCTCCCTTAATGTATTAAATACGCCTTTCACATTAATATCAAACTGTCGAGTATAGTCCTCATCAGTCGTATCTTTAATTAATTTAGTAATCATAATACCTGCATTATTAATCAGCACGTCAATACGTCCATAATGTGCGATGGCTTGATCGAATAGGCGTTTTACATCTTCGGACTTACTCACATCGGCCTTTAGGGCAATGGCCTCACCTCCGGCTAGTTTAATTTGAGATACAACCTGTTCAGCAGCCTCTTGACTTCCTGAATAATTCACAATTACGGCTGCCCCAGCAGCGGCTAATTTAATGGCTACAGTAACAAGGATTACTTTCTCCGCTAATGTTCTCATCTGATTATCTTTTAATTGATAACACAAAAGTAAAAAGCTTGTTTACTCAAACATTACTAGAAATACAGTCTTTGTTGCAAATTTTACATATACTACAGGATTTCGGAATCGCCCTGTGCTTTTCGATATTGTATCGGAGACATCGAGGTATGTTTTTTAAAGTAATTACTAAAGTGTGCTACTTCGGAAAATCCAAGTCTGTAGGCTATTTCTTTTATGGATTTTGTGGAATGTTGCAGTAGTACTTTGGCTTCTGCCACAGTCTTTTCCGCCATCCAACTAGCTATAGATTTGCCTGTTTTCGCTTTAATAACATTACTTAAATAATTCGGATGTAAATGCTGTGCAGCAGCATAATCCTGTAGTCGGAATATATAATCAACTTTTCCAGCAGCTAATTCACGGTAATGTTTCTCTAATAACTGCTTAAAGGATTTGACAATTTGAGAGCTGCGATTTCCCTCATAAATCGGATTATAATCTTTCCAAAAATAGGCTTTAATGCGATACAATAAAACAGCTAATAGGTGACCTATAACCCGATATTTATCCGTAGAACTGTCTATATATTCCCGATAGATATCCAAATAAATCTGCTCTACAATCTTAAAAAAGGCTGGGTCCGCTAATTTTGGGGTGACAATTTCTGTTAATAAAAACGGAAACTCTTCAAATACGTCTGGAGAAAGGTAGGTTTTTAAAAAAGCTTCATCAAAGGTAATGAGGTATATTTCTTCAATATATTTCCAGGAGAAAGTGCGGTAATTACTTGGGTTTGTAAAATAGATGGAATGTGTTTCTACAGCGAAATCATAATTATCAATGCTATAATGTCCTTCCCCATCTTTAATAAATAAAAAAGAGAAATAATCTGGTCTAAAGGAAGGAGATTGATAAGGTAAGGGTAGGTTTAGTTCTTTGAGATTAAAAATGGTAAATCCTGCTTCCTGTTGAATAAAATCCACAGGTAAGCCCAATTGGGAATACAATGCATATAATGTTTTCGCTTCGTTATTATTTGCTCCCATAACATCTTAATCTTAACAATATTTTCCTGGCGTATAGATTCTAATTTAGAATTTTTTTTTGAATCGATATGATTTTTTGTTGAATCAGTAGGTTATTCTTATAAAATGTTTATGGATGTTCTATGTTCGGAAATACTCGATACGATCTAAAAAAAAAGAGGCTATATTCATGGAAGATGAAATAGCCTCTTAGCACTGATATATCATTTCTTATTTTTTAACCGGAGGAGCCTTCGTTACTTTTTCATTAGGCTTCACTTCTCCTTTATGTTCGTGTTTTGATTCTTTGACTGGTGTTGGATTAGCTTTAGTTGGTGTTGGATTAGCTTTAGCTGGCAACACTTTTTCCGTTTTTTTTACGGGCTCCTTTTGTTGTTTAGTCATTGCAGACGCTTGAGATACACCTGTACCGATCATTAATCCTAAGGCTAAGGCAGATACTGCCCAAAATTTCATTGATTTCATGGCTCTATGATTTACTTATTACTTATTTTTTCACTGGACTAGCTTGTTCAGGAGCAGCTTTCACTGGACTTGCTTTCACAGGAGCAGCTTTCACTGGACTAGCTTTCACTGGAGTTTCTTTTTTTGTTTCCTTAACGGGTTGCTGTGCTGGAGCAGTTTTTTTAACAGGTTCTTTTTGTTGTTTTGGGGCTGCTTGTACGCTTCCGATAGCGAAAAGAGCAAGTAGGCTTAATGCTCCTACTGATTTAATAACTAATTTTGAATTTTTCATGTCAATTATTTTTTATTGATATAAGCCTATGTTCAAAGCAAATACCAATTATCAAAAAAGGAATCACGAGCCTTTATTTTAACGAAACTTTAACTATTCAAACGATTTTAATTTAAATACTGAAATAATAAAAATAAAAATGTCCAAAATATATGTATATTTTTGGGAACAAATGCCTGTAATTTAGGATATTATATCATTATAAGAAAATATATTTCTGAATATATTTTATTTTATTAATTTGAAGAATGTAAAAATAAACTATTGGGATGGACGTTCATTTCTGCGCTCCTAAAAAATGGAGCTAAGCAATTAAAAAAACATCATAATGGCATATAATGTAGCTATACTTATCCATATCCACAAAATCACTCCCTGCAATAGGGGTTTTATACCAATAGACTTTAATGTAGAAAAGGCCAAACTTGAACCGATGAAAAATAAGGTCATCGTCAACCCGATTTTGGAGATGCTAACACAGAAAGGCGCTATGGACTGGACTATGGGCACATAGGTATTGGCTAAAATTGCTGCTATAAATCCGAGGATAAAATATGGAAATGATATGGACTTCTGCTCGCCATGCCCCCCTTTTAAAGATAAAAATAAGGCTATAGGAATAATCCATAAAGAGCGGGCTAATTTTACTGTTGTGGCAATCATTAAACTCTCAGCCCCATATTTGCTGGCGGCACCCACTACGGAGCTGGTATCATGAATCGCAATAGCGCACCATAAGCCAAATTGATTTTGACTCATTTGGAAAAAATGACCCACCATTGGAAATATAAATAAGGCGAGTGCATTTAATATAAAAATAGTCCCTAAGGCTACGGAGATTTGTTTTTCCTTCGCTGAAATTACGGGAGATAAGGCTGCAATAGCTGAACCCCCACATATCGCTGTACCCGCTGCAATTAAGAAAGATATTTTTCGATCGATACCTAATCTTTTTCCTATATATAAGCCTGCAATCAGTACTAAAAAAATAGAGATTACCGTCAAGCCAAGGCCCTGCTGCCCCACTTTTAAGGTACTATAGACATCCATTCCAAAGCCTAAACCGATC
>DAIQRP010000044.1:760-6165 GCA_036786125.1 Sphingobacterium sp. | reverse complement strand
AGGCGATTAGAGCCAAAATATAGCAGATTTTAGAGCATTTTAAATGCTGAGATAAGTTGTTCATAGATCAATTTATTTACACAAATATCTCTCAGATGAATAGCTAAATCAAATCATAAATTATTATATTTAATAACTTAAAGTTATAGATATGATGGAATTTCGCATGCAAGTATTTTATACGGTAGCTAAAAGATTAAACTTTACGCAGGCAGCCAAAGAACTATATATTAGCCAACCCGCAGTAACCAAACATATTAAAGAATTGGAGTCGAATTTCAAAACGAGCCTATTCGAAAGAACCAGCCATCGGAAGGTGAGTTTAAGTCCTGCAGGTGTATTGCTCTTGGAATACACCGAAAAAATGATGCAAATCTATCGGGACCTAGATTATGAAATGAATATCCTATCTCAAAAACATCGTGGAACGCTGCGCATAGGTGCAAGTTCCACTGTCGCACAGTATATTCTCCCAGGTATATTGGCCAACTTTCATCAGAAATTTAAAGATATTAAAGTGGAATTAAAGACAGGGAATACAGAAGATATAGAACAGGCATTAATTAGAAAAGAAATTGATTTTGGCCTTATTGAGGGACGGTCCAAAAATGCAGCTATAAAATATAAACCCTTCTTAAACGATGAAATCGTGCTCTTCTGCGCTCAGCATAATAAACTCCTTAAAAAGGATCAACTGAAAGTAGATGAAATAAAAAATTATCCCCTCCTACTTCGGGAACGAGGATCAGGTACGCGGGAGGTAATTGCACATGCCTTACAAAAATATGAACTTAAATTATCGGACTTACATATAGAGATGCAATTAGGAAGTACAGAAAGTATTAAATCCTATGTCTTACAAAGTAACTGTATCGCCTTTCTATCTATATACTCCATTTTAAAAGAACTCAAAAATTCAGAATGCCGAATTATAGATATCAAAGGATTACATATTGAAAGACCTTTTCAATTTATCCAATCCCAAGGTCAGGAGGATGCCTTATCGGATTTATTTATGAAATTTGCCAAATCCTATATTGAGAAAAATGAATACTAAAAGCTCATGCGAGCAGCTATTTAAGCAAACGGTGCTGCTCTCCCCAATCTTCCAGCTGTTTTAAAATTGGCTTCAATAATTTGGCCGTCGCTGTAAGTTCATATTCTACTCGGGCAGGGACTTCAGCATATACTTTGCGTACGAGTAATTTATTTTCTTCCATCTTTCGAAGTTGTAGCGTTAACATGCGTTCGGAAATCGTGGGAAGCAGTTTTTTCAATTGTCCGAAACGTAATTTCCCTTGCATTAAATGGCAACAAATAGCTAATGTCCACTGCCCTGAAATTAAGTTTACCGCATAGATATCTGAGCATTCCGATCCCAGGATGAACTTATTCTCTTGCTGTGTAGAAGATTCTTTTATTTTACTCATACTTACAAATTTGTTTGTTTCTTACATTGAGTTGTTTAATTCCAAAAGTAAAAAGCAGTCCCTACTTTTGTTATAAATACTGAAGAAAATGAAAACTTTAATTATAGTAACACATCCAAATATAGAAAAATCCGCAATTAATAAACGCTGGATTCAAGAACTAGAAAAAAGTCCTGAATTATATGAGGTGCATAACTTATATCAGACTTATCCGGACGAAAAAATCGATGTACAGAAAGAGCAGGAACTCCTGATGTCTTATAATCAGATTATATTTCAATTTCCATTATATTGGTTTAGCGCTCCCCCCTTATTAAAAAAATACTTAGATGAAGTTTTAACTTATGGTTGGGCTTATGGGAGTAATAGTGGATATAAATTGGCCGGAAAAAAAATAGCCTTAGCCATTTCCGCAGGAATTGCGGAAGAAGAATATCGCGAAACAGGGCGTTACAAATATGATTTGACAGGCTTAACCAGACCCTTTGAAATTACTTTTGAATATGTTAAAGCCGATTACAAACCTCTTTTTGCTTATTACAGCATGGAAATAGATACAACTGAAGCTTGGGTGGAAGCAAGTGTTCCATTATATTTATCTTTCCTTCAAGACTTTTAGCCCAAAAAGATATTTCTTAAAAAGCCTCATGTAGTACATGGGGCTTTTTTATTTTCCCATAAAATCTGCCTCCATCGCCATTAAAGCCGAAATACTGAATATCATAAGAGGGTCAAATTGGATAATAAAAACTTGTTTCAACGTATATTAATTTACTTTTGTACCCTCAAAGTCAAAGAGTCAATAATTAAGAGAATTTTATAGATGAGAACACAGATTATTTCTAGTGCTTTACTATGCTTATCCTTACTTCTGAATAGCTGTAATATGTTCGAAGTGCATCCATATAGTGGGGATATCAAAGGCAAAAAGCATATCAATAGTAGCAATATTAAAAGAATAGAGCAAAATTTCGCGGATAAAGATACCATTAGATATGCTTTTATCAGTGATTCACAGCGCTGGTATGATGAATTAAATGATTTTGTGAAAATGGTTAATCAGCGCGACGATATAGATTTTATTATCCATGGAGGAGATATTTCCGATTTCGGTCTAACCAAAGAATTTCTATGGCAACGTGATATTTTAGAAAAATTAAAGCAGCCCTATGTGGTCTTACTGGGCAACCATGACTGCCTAGCTAATGGAGAAGAGATATTTAGCCAAGTTTTTGGAACGCCAAACTATAGTTTTATCGCAGGGAAGACCAAGTTTTTATGTCTAAATACTAATGCCTTAGAATCAGATTATTCCAATCCGATTCCAGACTTTTCGTTTATTGAATCTGAGCGGGAAAAAGATCGGGATCGCTTTCAACAGACCGTTGTTTTAATGCATGCGAGACCGACTTCAGAGCAGTTTAATAATAATGTGGCCAATGTGTTTCAATATAGCATAAAACAATTTCCCAACTTATTATACTGCAGCAATGGGCATGATCATCGCTATCAGGAAGATGATATTTTTAATGACGGTATCATCTACTATGGAACGCCTAATATAGGAAAACGACAATACATTATTTTCACCATCACAAAGGATAGTTATACTCATGAACTTGTTTCGTACTAATTTAAAAAATATATTACTTGTAAGCCTGTGTTTTATAGGTAGCCGACAGGTTTTTGCCGAATCTGCAGATAGCATACAAACGCCCATTTATTCCGCAAACGAGATAAAAACCAAGGAATTAAAAAAGACATCTTTTAGTTTAGTGCCTTCCAGTTATCTCGCACAATATGCTGGATCTGTAGGTTTAGTATCCTTAGGTGCCGGATGGGATTATGGAAAAAAAGACCAATGGTCTACAGATTTTTTAGTCGGTTATGTTCCAAAGTATGATACTGATAGAAAGAAAATAACATTTACTTTAAGACAGACTTATACCCCTTGGAAAGTTAAAGTCGATCCGCAAATTACCTATCATCCATTACGTACAGGCGTATATTTAAATACCACCTTGGGAAAGCAATTTTGGTTTAGTGCTCCTGAAAAATACCCCAGCGATTATTATGGTTTCTCCACAAAAGTTCGAATTAATATTTTTGTAGGACAGGATTTCACCTATCAATTCCTATCCAAGAGTTCCTATTTTGATGCGGTAAAGTTCTATTATGACTTACATACCAGTGATTTATACCTCATCAGCAGGGTGCAAAATAAGTACTTAAAATTTGATGATTATTTAGGTTTAGCCTTAGGCCTGAAATTTCAAATCAGAAGAAAATAGTCCGCGCAGCACAGCTCAAATTCCTTCATATTTTTGAATTGAAATATTGTCTTTACAAAGGCTTCAAAATCCTATTTTTTGAAGCCAAATAAGGTATTTTTTTCTTATATTTAAAGAACCAAAAGCCTATTATTAAAACAAGCAATATAAATCATTAAAAAAGGAATATTCTTATGAGTACAAAGGGAATCTCTGTATTTACAGTATGCGCACTAATAATGGCCCTATGCAGTTCTAAGGCATCTTTTGCTTCAAATATTGAACTTAAGAAGCCCCAAACTGAGGGACATATTAGCTATGACAAAAAGAAGCGTAGTATCAGCATTTCATGGCCTGAATTTGGGACTTCGGGTCCGTATACCATCAGCCGTGGAGGCAGCCGTCTGGCAAGTCAATTTTCAACGGTCGGCAGCACCACAAAATTAGCTTTTACCGATTCAAAACCCAATGCCGATAAATACGAAAATTATTATAAAATTACACGTAATGGCCAAAGCATTCTAATCTCTCTAGAACAACAAATATTTGGAGATAATATGTATTTCTACGATCGAAAACATGAGAAAGCTGAAAGCTCCAGAGCAGAGATCAATTCCCATTTCAGCAGTATCGGTTTAGGGGGTGCCAATGGAGAATGGACGACCAAACGTCAAGCCTACTATTTCAAAGCAAATATCGACGGTCAGACTTATGATATCGGAGGTACAGGTTCTGCTTCTGCCGCTGAAGCGAACTCCATTGAACTGGGATTCTACTCTCATATTGGAGGTTTAGGTAGAACTCCATCAGCGGTAAAATTAGGTTCTATTTTTACAAGACCCCATCTTTCAGGAGGAGCAAATGCAACTTGTACATTCTGGCGTTCTATTGAAAATGTGGCGGTAATGCGGGATTTTGCATGGACCGTATCCCAGTCTACTAGTGCACGTAGAATGTTAATCGAAAGTACCTCCAAATATATTTCGGATGTCGGAGATACAAATTTTTGGGGAAGTGGTGGTTATATTGCCGATACCCGATATACTAGCAATCGCCCGAATTGGGCTGGACAGCAACAGTGGTATACGAGAAATGCAGAGTTTCCTGTAGGCTCAGGCGCGATGGGTGGATCCTATAATATGGTTTGGCAAGGGGTTGTCAACCCTCCTCAGGCAGATGAAACAAATAATCCAATTCCGACAACAGCTATTATTAGAGAGAAACCTTTTCTTTTTATCGACAATGATGGAGAGTATAAGGTATTTGTTCCGGCTTGGCAGAAAGATAGAGTGGGCGTTTCTTGGTCAGATCAAGATATGGGGCCTGGAAAAATCCAGGATCTATTGACAGAATGGTATGTAGCTAAGGAAGGAGATACCGATATAGAAATTAATAAGGCATTAAAAGCCGGCAAAAATATATTTTTCACTCCAGGGCATTATGCGTTAAATGCACCCATTCAAGTAAACCGAAAAGATGCTATTCTATTAGGAGCTGGAATTGCTTCTGTAACCTTGGAACCTACTGAGAAAAATACTTGGGGATGTATCTTTGCAGATGATAAAGACGGAATTATTATTGCCGGATTATTAATGGACTCTTTTAATAGTACAACTTATCAGGTGCGTATTGGACAACAAGGAGCAAATACTAATCACGCAGAAAACCCTATCCTATTAGCAGATATCACCTGCCGTGTCGGCGG
>DAIQRP010000044.1:271-750 GCA_036786125.1 Sphingobacterium sp. | reverse complement strand
TGGCGTGCTGATCATGGTTCTCAGCGTGGGGGCGATGCCCGTTGGGTTAGAGACCGTTGTAAAAATGGATTAATTGTTTCCGGAGATGACGTTACCTTATATGCTTTATTTGCAGAACATTACCAAGAATATGAAGTATTATGGTTAGGAGAACGAGGAAGAACCTTCTTCTTCCAAAATGAACCTCCATATGATGCTCCAAACCAAGCAAGTTGGAGTAGTCAAGATGGTCGTGTGGATGGATATGCAGCTTTTAAAGTAGCTAATACTGTAAAAGAACATCATAGTATAGGCATGGGTTCTTATGCTGTATTTACGGGAACTGATGGAAATGTAAACAAAAGCAATGGCTTTGAAGCTCCTAACTCTCCCCTAGTGAAATTAGAAAAAATGTGTATTACCCGCTTTGCCGGACCTGGAAATATACTTCATGTCATCAATGGTATTGGTGGAAGTACAGCAACAGGAGTAAAACGTGT
>DAIQRP010000044.1:0-217 GCA_036786125.1 Sphingobacterium sp. | reverse complement strand
ATGATGAGGTATTTGACTTACCGGCAGCGGAATCCTTTCCAGCATATATTGCCATGGATCATTAATTCTTATATACTGATCCGTTCGTATCTTATATATCTGATTCGTTCGTATAAAAAAGCAGCATCCAAAAGGATGCTGCTTTTTTTTATACTCCATTGGATCTGTTCAGCTAGTTCC
Source organism: Sphingobacterium sp. (assembly GCA_036786125.1). Classification (GTDB taxonomy): domain Bacteria; phylum Bacteroidota; class Bacteroidia; order Sphingobacteriales; family Sphingobacteriaceae; genus Sphingobacterium. Next base: position 37 of record DAIQRP010000044.1, on the reverse strand, counting down.
GAAAAAATAGCAAACATAAAAAAAGCCCTAACGATAG
>DAIQRP010000043.1:19981-21060 GCA_036786125.1 Sphingobacterium sp. | reverse complement strand
CCCTAACATTAGCGATGGCGATTTTAATTTCTGCAGTCAATGCCTTGACTTTGAGTCCGGCACTCTGTGCTATATTATTAAAATCGCATCATGATGGAGAGGGACATACGGAGAAGAAAACAAATTTTAAAGATCGCTTTTTCGCGGGTTTTAATGCGGCTTTTGATAAGTTAACCTTCCGTTATGGAAAATCTGTTTTATTTTTAATTAAACGTAAAACGGTAGCATTTTCCGGATTAGCTGTACTTATTGGATTATTTGTATGGATGTTCCGTACGACACCGACAGCATTTATTCCAGACGAAGATCAGAGTTTCTTGATGGCTATGGTCAATACGCCTCCAGGAGCTTCTTTAGATCGGACGAATCAAGCTATTGCTGCTGCAGAAGCGGAAATCCAAAAAGACCCTTCCGTAGAAAGTGTGATTAGTATTTCCGGTTTAAATATGATGAGTTTCAGTACTTCCTCTTCAGCAGGGGTATTAATGATTCGTCTAAAACCTTTAAAAGAAAGAGGAGAAGTTTCGGATATCAATCAGATTACTGCCTCCTTACAAAGTAAGCTACAGTCCTATCAGGGAGCTACATTTTTCGTATTAGGGATGCCTACTGTTCCAGGATTTGGAAATACGTCTGGTTTAGAAATTGTACTTCAAGATAAGACTTCGGGAACCTTAGCCAATTTTGCACAGACTGCAGAAGGATATATGGGAGCCTTAATGCAGCGACCTGAAGTAGCCTTTGCATTTACGACATTTAATGCGACTTACCCTCAATTCGAGCTAGTTGTCGATGAGGTTAAAGCCAAACAGTTACATGTCAATGTCTCCGATTTAATGACGGTTATGCAGGGTTATTATGGAAGTATGCAGGCTTCAGATTTCAATAGATTTGGAAAATATTACCGTGTCGTAATTCAATCATCACCTGAATTTAGAGCAGATCCTTCTTCATTGGATGGTATTATGTTAAAAAATCAGGTCGGTCAGATGGTGCCTATAAATACCTTAGTGGAATTAAAACCCGTATCAGGTCCTGAGACTGTAGAACATTTTAACTTATTTAATGCCATTAATATT
>DAIQRP010000043.1:17856-19970 GCA_036786125.1 Sphingobacterium sp. | reverse complement strand
CACATGATTGGAAAGGGATGAGTAGAGAAGAGAAAAATTCTGCTGGACAGACAGCGGTAATTTTCGGTCTATGTATTGTCTTTGTATATTTCTTATTATCAGCACAATATGAAAGTTATATCCTGCCATTAGCCGTATTGATCAGTATTCCTGGAGGTTTAGTCGGTGTATTCTGGGGAATAGGATTAGGGGATTTATCAAATAATATCTATGTGCAGGTAGCCTTAGTGATGTTAATCGGTCTATTAGCAAAGAATGCCATTTTAATTATAGAATTTGCTATTCAACGTCGAAGAGCGGGGAAAAGTCTGGTGGCTGCGGCAGTAGAAGGAGCAAAGGCTCGTTTGAGACCCATTCTAATGACTTCATTTGCCTTTATTGCAGGTCTTTTACCTCTTTTAAATGCGGTAGGTCCTTCTGCCATTGGTAACCATTCCATTGGTTATGCTGCTGTATTTGGAATGTTAGCGGGGACGGTATTTGGTATTTTCTTAACGCCGGTATTATTTGTTGTATTCCAATATATACAGGAAAGAGTAAGTGGTAAACCTACGGATGATAAGGATTGGGAATATGAAGAAACCTTAGTTTCCAATTCATAATTAATAAAAGTACATATGTATACATATCATATAAAATCGGGAGTTTTAAGTCTTTGTGTAGGCGCTGTATTGCTGAGTTCATGTCAGCCAGCGAAATTTATTCCTCAGGAGATAGCTATTCCCACGAACTATGTATCCGAAGAAATAACTTCAGATACCAGCTCTATCGCTAAAATATCGTATAAAGATTTTTTTAGTGACCCTGTTTTAATTGAATTAATTGACAGCGCTTTAGCGAATAATAATAATTTGCAGGTGGCTTTAAAGCAAATTGATATTGCGGATGAGTCCTTAAAGCAAGCTAAATTTGGCTATCTACCCCAAATGGCCTTTTCAGCAGGTACAGCTACCATCACTCGCCCTTCAAGTAATAGTATGAATGGTATGATGGCGAGTCAGTTTTTAGGGAGAAAATATATGGAAGACTATTCTTCTGTACTCAGTATTTCTTGGGAAGCTGATATTTGGGGTAAAATAAAAGGGCGCAAGGAAATGGCTTTAGCCAGTTATCTGCAGACCCAAGAGGCGGCTAAAGCTGTACATACGCGTTTAGTAAGTTCTGTAGCTCAGGGATATTATAATTTACTGATGCTGGACTTGCAGAAAGATATCAGTTTAAAAAATCTCAGTCTAATTGATAGCACTTTGCAGATGACTCGAGTACAGAGAGATTTAGGCATGACTACGACCTTATCTGTACAGCAGCAGGAAAGTAATCGGGATATGTTATTAAAGACTATTCCGCAGTTGGATGAGCAGATTATTATTCAGGAAAATGCATTGCAAATGCTAAGTGGCCATATGCCTGGACGTATCCAAAGGAATACTTCACTTTTAGCATTAAAACCAAAAGATTATTTAGCTACTGGAGTTCCAGTCGAATTGTTGGCGGAGCGTCCCGATGTGCGTGCTGCAGAGCTGGAAGTTCAAAAAGCTTTTTCTGCGGTGCACCTGGCTAAAGCCAGCTTATATCCAAGCTTAAATATTACGGCTCAGGGAGGTTTGAATTCATTTAAATCCAGTAATTGGTTTAGTATTCCAGGGTCCTTATTCGCTGCAGCTACAGGAAGTCTGACTCAGTCTATATTACAAGGGAGACAGCTGAAAACAGCTTACAATCAAACTCGAATCGCTAGTGAGCAGGTCGAATTCCAATTTAAGGAAAGTGTGTTGCAAGCCGTTACTGAAGTATCAAATGTATTAGCTCAAATTGCGTCACTTAAAGAACAGGAAGGTATTTCTACCACCTTAATTAACCGGAATCAGGAGATGATTCAAAATGCTCATATTCTTTTTAAAAATGATATGGCAAGTTATTTAGAAGTGATTCTGGCCCAGCAAAATAAGTTGCAATCGGAGTTGGAGAATGCAGCGATAAAAAGTCAACGCCTCCATGCGGAAGTTAACTTATACCGAGCATTAGGAGGAGGAAAATATTAGTCCGTTTGAATATGTTTAATTGTAGATCCGTTGGGGTAATAGCCAACGGATTTTTTTTGGATGAGGAAAGCC
>DAIQRP010000043.1:1253-17846 GCA_036786125.1 Sphingobacterium sp. | reverse complement strand
GTTAGAATTCTCTTTCCACTATTTAAATATGTAAAAAAAGTCTTTGGGAATCCTAAACATCGATGAGGGCTAATGTAACAAAGTTTTGATAGATAGGTTGTTGATTATAAAATATCAGTAAATTACAAACTTATAGCCTGCTATTTCAAACCTAAACCTTCTATATGAAAACATTTATTTTAACAAGTTTCTTATTTCTCTCGTTGTGTTGCTTTGATGTACATGCACAGGATACGAGCTCAACAGATATACATTATCAGCGTTCTTTGGAACTTTTAAACCGTATCGATCAACTGTATTTAGTGCCTGATGGCACATGCTTATACCGGGAGAATTATCCTCATGATGATGCCTATAGAGCAAGTTATCTGGCCGAAGGAGAAGTTCCTGAAAAAGGAAATGACTATGCTTATTTATGGCCATTTTCGGGAAGTCTTTCCAGTTATACAGCGCTGCTAGAACAATCTAAAGCGCAGCATCTAAAAGAACAATTAGAACGTCAGATTTTGGTCGGTTTAACAGAAGTATCGTATTTAAATCAGGCAAAGCAGATTTGGACCTTTATAGAAAGTGGGATGGATGATATACTTGGAGGTGGAATCTATTGGGTAGAGCAGAATAAATCCAGTAAAAATACCTGTTCTAATGCTCCGGGAATAGTTTATCTCGCTAAACTTTATCAAGCTACAGAAGATCCATATTATTTGCAAAAAGCAATTGATCTCTATACATGGACGCAGGCTAAATTAAGGGATCCTTCGGATTATTTATATTGGGATAATATGGATTTAGCAGGGAAGGTGGATAAAACTAAGTTTGCTTATAATACAGGGCAGATGATTCAGGCAGGAGCCTTATTATATGAGCTGACGCAGGATAAGAACTACCTGAAAGAGGCACAGCAATCGGCGAAATCTGCTTATTATTATTTTTTTGACCATCATTCGGCAAGTGCCTATCCTGTATTAAAGAAAACGGATAATTGGTTTATAGCCGTAATGATGCGGGGATTTGTAGAACTCTATCAGCTGGACGGAAATAAGGAATATTTAGCTGCATTTGAACAAAATTTAAACTTCGCTTGGAATCATATGCGGGATGAGCAGGGCCTATTTGGAAAAGACTGGACTGCAGGAGAGCAGCCTCGTAGAAAATGGCTGCTGGATCAGTTTGCCCTAGTAGAAATGCTCGCTAGGCTTTCTAAATTAAAATAATTAAATTTTTGTGTTAAAAAAAAACCTCGACTTCCATCGAGGTTTTTTTGACTTACTTTTTATCTAATAAGGCGATATATTTTTCATAGCCTTTTTCCTTCATTTCCTCTTTAGGAACGAATTTTAGGGAAGCACTATTAATACAGTATCGTAAACCTCCCTGATCTGCGGGACCATCATCAAAAACATGGCCTAAGTGGGCATCTCCGGTTTTACTGCGCACTTCAGTTCTTTTCATTCCAAAGGAACTATCCGTTAATTCTTCAATTAAGCTATTGCTAATAGGTTTTGAAAAACTCGGCCAGCCACAGCCCGACTCAAACTTATCGGTAGAAACAAATAGGGGCTCACCTGTAGTCACATCTACATAAATTCCTTCACGGAATTCATCGTTATACTCATTATTAAATGCACGCTCCGTTGCATTATTTTGAGTTACTTCATACTGTAACGCTGTGAGTTCTTTTTTTAAAGTTTCCTTATCTGCCTTTTTATAGCTCTTTTCTCTGATCGGATTCGCCTGACGGGCAAGCTCAAATAAGTCTGGACCAATATGGCAATATCCTCCAGGGTTTTTATCTAAATATTTCTGATGATATGTTTCCGCATCGTAATAATTGCGTAGGGGCTCTGCCTCAACAGCAATGGGGCGGGGATAATGTTTCGCTAAATCAGCAACTTTTTGTTTGACCAATTTTTCATCCTGAGGATCGGAGAAATAGATTCCTGTGCGGTATTGTGTACCTATATCATTACCTTGACGGTTTAATGTCGTCGGATCTATAGTTTTAAAATATAGGTCTATTAATAAGGCCAAGTCGATATCATTCGGATTATAACTTACTTTGACTGTTTCCGCAAATCCGGTTTTCCCGGTAGTGACTTGCTCATATGAAGGATTTTCTAGATTTCCATTGGCATATCCGACTTCCGTAGCGGTAACACCTCTAACTTGTTTAAAAAAATGTTCTGTTCCCCAGAAACATCCTCCCGCAAAATAGATTACGCGGTTATCTTGATCTGTTATATTCATAGCGTTTTGTTTTAATGGAGATGAATTTTTTGTCTTTTGTGAAAAACTTATCTTGCTCAGCAGAAATATACCGACGGCTATAGCAACGAGTACGATACCTTGTTTCATAATTTTATTTTTTTTTAGTCGGTAGTAGGCTTATTCCAAAGCCTAGAAACACGAAATCTTTGAGTATAAATGAATTTGCTATAGGTATACCATCGACTACTTTTAACATATTTGGAGTAGTAAACAAATAACTTATAGTCATAGCAAAAATGATGCAAGTTCCAATTCCTGCGTATAAGCGAAGTGCTGGAAACTTCAATGTTAATAGAATCAAGATAGCTACTATAATCTCTATGATCCCCACGATATTAGAAACGGCCTGTACCGATAATATATTATACAGCCAAGAGGAAAGGGGATGATGTTGAATTAAGGGTTTTATAGCTTCTGCTTCTGTCGGAGTAAATTTAAAAATCCCAATCCATAATAGAATAAGGACGGTACCGAATAGCGAGACTAGATAACCTAATGGATAATAACTTCTGGAAACTTTGGATACCTCAGATGAATACATAATTTAGAATTTTAAAATGACGAACTCTTTTTTCTATTTAGTCGACGACACCGTAAAATCCTGACAAAAAAGATTTAAATTTTTAATTTTTCTTTGATTTTAATTATAAATACTTCAGCTTCAGTCTTATGAAATTTTTCAGGGATAGAATCTTCCAATTTTTTTTTCATCCATTGATCGATTAGATGCGCTTTCTGCTCATAGGCTCTGCAATAGGTGCAAATCCTCAGATGTGCCTGAAGACGGGCTTTTTGTAACCAAGAGATATCTCCAGCTTGCTGCCTTTCTATATATACTGTGGCCTTTCGACAAGGCATTAGGATCAGATGAATAATATTTTCAAACATATCTTGTTTTTAAAGCTTAAACCAATTGATATCTAAACATGCTCGGAGTTGCAATCTGCTACGTTGTAGGATCTTCCATAGATTAGTCGTTGTTATGCCTATTTCCTGACAGATAAGTTCGGTTTTTTTTTCCTGAAGGTAGTATAACTTGACAGGAATCAACCATTTCTTGGGTAACTGCTCCAAACAAGCGAATAATGCTTCCCGAAATTCCATTTGATCTAACAACTGAGACTCTTCGGTATTCCAGGCTTGGGTAACGGAACTTTCCTTCCATGAACCTGTCTCATCAAAAAAATGATCTAAAGGGATATGTGTGCTATGCTGATATTTTTTTCTATAGTAATCGGAAACCTTATGTTGTAAGATACTCATTAACCAGGTTTGGACATTACTCTTCTGTTTAAAGTTCGCATAACCTTCAAATGCCGCGATAAAAACATCCTGCACAATATCTTCAGCCTCTTCTCGATTTGAAAGTAGATATAAGGCTCTATTTAGCAAAACATGACTGTATAGGTCAATCCATTCTTGAATTTCTGTAGTTTTTTGATTCATCTCTTTGCCTAACTAGTTAAAAGTAAACATTATTTTTTATCCGTGTAGGAGACCTGTAAAAAAAGCAAAAACCTATTCCATATACTGTAATGAAAGCATATGTTTTAATAGTATAAAAAAATTCTAAACTAACTCTAGATTACTGAAATTTATTACGCATAAATTAAAATATTCAATTTATATTTTCAAGCCTAAATTTTATTTAAGTATCTGATTTCAAGTGTGCTATTAATTGCTATGCTCTGGGCGCTATATTTTTTAAAAAAAATATAATTCGGAAAAATTATTTATCTACATTTGCCACAATTTATAATTAATCTAAATAGAATTAAGATGAAAATTACAAGAGATAGACTTCAAGTTTTTCTATTATCATATACGACTAGATTCCGCCAGATTATAGTTATTCTTTTAACGCTTATTTCACCTGCAGTATACGCTCAGAATATCACCATAAAAATCCAAAATCAACAACTTTTACAGATCGCTGGAGCCTCCATTCGAGCGAATAAAACACTGGTAGGTTCTACGGATAGTCAGGGAGAATTCCATGTCGATAAAAAGCTCATAGAAAATAAAAGTCTTCTAATTTCTGCGATTGGTTATCAGCAGCTTACTGTCAGTCCAAACATAAATAGCAACCTGTTGACTTTGACGTTAAATATGGATAATACCTATTTAGATGAAGTGATTGTTACGGCAGGAAGAAAGGTGGAAAATATCAATACCGTACCGTCTTCGGTCACTATTTTAAATCAAAAAGATATTGAAGCACAACAAAATATATCGACTAATTTAGCCGCGATTATTGGGAATGCCGTACCCGGCTTGGGGACGAGTACAAATAAATCGACAAATAGTGGACAGACTTTACGCGGTCGCCAAGTACTGGTCTTAATCGATGGAATTCCTCAAACTACTCCATTAATGAATGGCGCCAAAGATTTAAGAACCATCGATCCGAGTGTAATTGAACGTATTGAAGTAATTAAAGGGGCGACTTCAATTTATGGAAATGGCTCAGGCGGTGGAATTATTAATTATATCACAAAGAAAAATGTGGAAGCTAAACCTGTTGGAGGAACAACTTCTATAGGAACTTCTTTTAATCCGTTTCATTCGGATAAGACCATGGGATATCGCGTAGCACAGACGTTCTATGGAGCACAGCATAAATGGAAGTATACTGTGGGAGGAACCTTAGATTATACAGGTCTGCAGCGAGATGCTAAAGGAGAAGTTTTAGGTCAGACTGATGGTCTATCGAATACCCGCTCTTATAATGGCTTTCTAAAAGTAGGCTATGATATAAATGAACATTCCTCGCTAACTTTATTGTATAATTATTACGGGAGCACACAGCATTCAAAATATATCAGTCAGGTTGGATTATATGGGCAGAGACCCACTATAGGAGTACTGGGAACAGAGCCTGGAAAAGCAGCAGGTACCCCTTATAATCATAATGGGATGTTAACTTATTCAAATGCGAAACTATTTTCCCATACCTCATTAGATGTAACAGCGTATATCAATAGCTTTAGTTCCATGAATCGCTACCTAGCATCAGGTACAGCCTGGTACGGTCCCGGACAGACAACGATTAAATCCGATAAAAAAGGATTGAGAACTAATTTCAATACCGCTTTTGAACTCTTAAATATGCCTTCCGAATTAACCTATGGACTGGACTTACTGAATGATGTCACCTTTCAAGATTTAGTAGATGGACGGATTTATATTCCTAAATTATCCATGATTAATTTAGCACCTTATGCGCAGTTAAAAGTTGATCTACTGGAAAACTTGGTTTTTAAAGGCGGAATTCGCTATGAAAATGCAACGGTAAAAATTAAAGATTTTAATACCATTGCCACAGGCCCTAATAATGAGGGAAGCATTTTTGTCTCCGGCGGAAATATTCCTTATAAAGCAACCATGTTTAATGCGGGTTTAAGATATAATAAATATGCGCTATTCAATCCTTTCATAAGCTTCTCTCAGGGATTTGCAATTAATGAATTAGGTAGAATATTACGTAGAGCTAAAGAAAATACACTTGATGCCATAGAAACAGATCCGATTATTACCAATAATTATGAGGCAGGTTTTTCTTCCAAATACAGCATTTTTAATTTCTCAGCAGCTTATTATATCAGTACCTCAAAACTCGGGGTTAACTTAGTCGATGTCGGTGGATTTCTCGTGGCCCAAAGAGAGCCAGAGCGCGTAAAAGGTTATGAATTAACCTTAGATGCGGCCATCTCCAAGCAGTTAACTGTAGGAGGAAGTTATGCCTATGTCGAAGGAAAGGCTACTTTAGATAATGGCGAAAAGATTTATTTGAATGGCTCTAGGATAGCTCCTCCAAAAGCGACAGCCTTTCTTAATTACTATCCTACAGAAAAGTTAAGCCTGCAATTATTTTGGGTACATACGGGCTCTCGGAATCGATTTGATTTAAATAGTAAAGGAAAGTATAATAACAGTGAAGGACCTATTACAGATGTCAATCTATTTAATCTTTCTACCAGTTATACCTTTAATCCGACTTGGAAATTAAGTTTAGGGGTGGAAAATTTATTCAATACAAACTACTATCCTACGGTGAGTCAGTATCGCGCTTTAGATATAGAATATGTTCGAGGTAATGGAACTATAGCGAATTTAAATCTTCATTTTAAATTTTAATGATGATCAAAAAGGGTGTTATTTTCTTACATAAATGGTTAGGTATTATATCCGGAATAGTGCTGCTGATCGTCAGTCTTACAGGTTGTATCTATGTGTTTCAAGATGAGTTAAAGTTGCAATGTTATCCGGAGCGATATTATATTCAAAACCCTAATGAGGCTAGTCATCACCTTCCGGTAAGCACGTTAATGCAGCAGGCACAGCAAGCCCTTCCTGAAAAGGAGAAGATTTCTCGTGTAGATCTATATCCTGCAAAGGATAGGACCTGGATATTCAGGGCTTCAAAAAATGATAAAGACTCTTTTGGACATTGGAATTATCAAAAATATTATAAGCGTGTATTTGTCAACCCTTATACGGGAGAGGTTCAAGCGGTAGAAAATACGAAGTGGGAGTTTTTTAATCTAGTACTTCAAATGCATCAAACCCTATTATTAGGGAAGAAAGTGGGACATGCTGTAGTGGGTATATCGACGATATTATTTGTGCTTATTCTGCTGAGTGGAATTGTCTTATGGTGGCCTAAAAAATGGAAATTAAAAACAGTTAAAAAAGGGCTTAAATTATCTTTTGATGTCAAGTGGAAAAGATTAATTTATGATCTGCATAATGTCTTAGGTTTCTATAGTCTATGGTTTGGACTGCTGCTGTCTATTACAGGATTAGTCTTTGCATATCCAAAATTTAAAGAAGTGTATATTAAGACCATAGATGTCTTCCAAAATGCAATTATTTTCTTTAGATGTTGTTTTAGACTATACGTTAAAAGCGCATCCTAAAGCTGATATGATGTCTCTACGCTTACGCGCAGAGGACGGCAAGCAAGATATTCAAGTCCGATTACAAAAAAATAAAACCAGTGATTTCGTTTGGTATTATTTTAATTTAAAAGAAGGCCATATAGAACAAATAAAAACTGATGAAAGTAATAGTATCGGAAATCAAGCCGCAGCCTTAAATTTTGATTTACATACCGGTGGAATTGGAGGTATAGGAACTAAAATTTTATATTTTTTCCTTTCCCTATGTTGTGCCTCTCTTCCGGTAACTGGATATATCATGTGGCTGAATAAAAAGAAGAAAAAGGCTATACGTCTGAAATATTAACGGTACAGATTAAATAAAAAAAACTCCTTGATATTAATATCAAGGAGTTTTTTTTATTTAATAATTTTAACTTTATCACTATAGCGGATTGGAGCTTCAGGGCTTTCAGCTGGATAGCCTAAAGCAATATTTATGGCGACTTCATAATCTTCAGGGATATTTAGAAGTTGTAAAAGATCTTTATTTTCAGGAAGATTTAAAATGGGAACTAACGTACCTAAGGGGCAGGTTCCTAAGCCTAAGGCATCTGCACTTAATAAAATATTTTGTAAGGCTATACCTACATCCATTTTTGCATTTTTATTCGCTTTATCAGTCGCCATAACAATAACGGTAGGTGCTGCGTGAAAGATACTAAATCCAGGTTTACGGTAATTTGCTGCGGAGCCTTGAAACTCTTTTCCTTGCGCAAAGGCTAGAAAACGGTTATTTATTTCAGCTAATAATTCCGGATTTTGAACGACACGGATTTCCCAAGGTTGCTTATTTAAAGCACTAGGAGCATAGATAGCACTTTTCATTAGGGTGTCAATCTGCTCCATACCAACCTGTCTATCGGTGTATTTTCGGATGGCACGGCGGTTTAGGATATTCTGAATAATCGCGTCTTTTTGTGTACCCGAATAGATGAGCTGCTCTACAGGGGCTTCTTGGCAAGCGCTAAAAAAGAATAAGATGCCTAAGCTAGCCCATATGGAATGTATATTTTTTTTAAATAGCATTGGAAATCTGATTTGAAAATGAATAATTGAATTTGAAAATGATATAGATGATATAGAGGTAAATTAGATAATGAATTAAATCATACTGATACAAGCTAACGATAGCAAAGGATAAGCCCAAAATAAGTAGACTCAGCACAAATATGTCTTCAATCCATTTTTTCCAATCTCTAGAAGTTCCCCAAACCTGAGGCTTGAACACTCGACTTATAGGACTTGAAAATCCATTTAGTAATAAAATAGAATAGGACATATATTCATAACGTACCCCAGATTTAATACAGATAAAAGCCGTGATACCTATCATGAAGCCATAGTAACATTTTCCCAATTTTGTCGTCGGGCTAGAGGGCATATCAGTAGCCATAAATAGGCTGCCCAGTAGCACTCCTGCGATGGAAAACTGTAAATTAGCCTCATTAAAAATACCTAAAAGAAGTGTTAATCCTGCGATTAAGCTCAAGGGTATATGCCAGCTGATTCGGCCTCGTATTAGGAGGTATAATCCTCCCAGGCTAATGGCCAGAATGGAATATTCCCCTAAGGCGCCATTAGTTTTAAATACAATAGCATTTAAGCGATCGGAAATGGCCGTGATATCGGTAGCCCAAGTGTAGGAAACTCCTGCCGTTTGAATTAAATCTGCGGTCTTCCAAAGACTCGAGGAACTTAAGCTAGAAGCGAAAAATACAGCCATAAATTCCCTTCCTACCAGTGCGGGATTGAATGTGTTTTTTCCCAATCCTCCCCAAACTATTTTCCCGAAAAGAATCGCCGCAAAAGCACCAAAACTAACCATATACCAGGGGCTTAGGGGAGACAGGGTAAAGACAAAGAGTAAGGCGGTCACCACAGCGGATCCATCCCAGATACTCTTGTATTTTTTTAGAAGGATAGCGGAAAATAGTAAGTCCGTAAGGCATGCTGTGACTACCGCTATTCCGATCTGAATAAGTGCGAGCTGTCCATAGGCTAACCAAGCCGCAAATACCATAGGCATCAATGCGATAATTACATCGAGCATAATAAGCTGTGTATGACTAAATCGGGATTTTATAAAGGGCTGCAGTAGCATATAACAATATTAATTATGGGATGTAACAGATAGTAACTTGGCCTTGCCGTCAAAAATATTTTCCATTAATGGCACATCGCTAGGGCAGACATATGCACAGGCACCACATTCTATGCAATCGTTGAGATGTTCATTTTTTAATTCTTCGAGCTTATGGGCTAAATTAAAACGAACAAGCTCTAAAGGCATTAATTTTTGGGGACAGACATCCACACAGAGACCACATTTAATGCAATTATTGCGATCTATATTTTGCTTTTCCATTACTAATAAACCTCCGGAACCTTTATGTATCGGTACCAAAGGGGAAGCGACAGCCTTTCCCATCATCGCTCCGCCAAGGATGATCATCTGTCTATCTAAGTCCCAGCTATTTTGCGTCTCACGTAAGATATGTAAAACGGGAGTGCCTATTTTTACAAGATAATTTCCAAGATTGGAGCAGCTATTTCCGGATACAGTTACCACACGCTCAATATTAGGTTTACCTTCAAAGACGGCTTTATACATCGCCCATAAGGTTCCTATATTGCTGACTAAAATGCCATAATTTGCGGGTATACTTCCTTTTTTTAAGGTATTTCCAGTCACTGATTTAATTAATTGAAGCTCCCCACCTTGAGGGTACGCATCGGGCAGGATTTTTATGTCTATCTGCAGTGTCAGTGTTTCAGCGCCCTCCTGAATCAGTTTCTTTAATTGCTGATGCTGCCTTTCTATCGCTAGGACTAAACGCGGCACTTGAATTAGCTTTTGAAGAAATTTAGCCATCTGCAACAGTTCCATACAATGTGCACGAAGTAAGGAAATATCGGCACTTAAATAAGGTTCGCATTCAGCACCGTTAAAAATAAGCGTATGTATTTTATGGTTTTCAATGCTGTATTTCAATTGCGTTGGAAATTGAGATCCTCCGGCTCCCTGTATTCCAGCATCTCTTAAAAGATCTATAAATTCCGACTGACTTATATCCTCGATTGATGGAGGACTTATCGGATACTCCAAGGCTAAAAAATCATTTTGAAGATGAATCATCGCTTTTCCATTAAGTTGGAAGAAAGCGACAATCGTACCCGATACAGGCGCATGGATTTTAGAAGCAAAAATTCCTGTAGACTCCGCAAGTAGCTGATACTTTTGTACGCGTTCTCCAATCGAAACACAAGGAGTCATTTGGCTATTATAGGCTGCCAACGGGATATATAAATCTATCGGATCTGCGAGAGTAGCGATAGGAATATGTTTAGTAATATGTTTTAACGACGGTATTAAAAGCATGCGTCAGCAGATTGAAATTGATTTCTAGCGATTCGGAAATAACTGAAATCGTAATGATTTTTTAATTTATTTAAATAGCTGGGAAAGTCCGTATCTGACAGGGAGAATAAAGCAGTAGACAGCATATCTCCAAGTGCGGCTTCTGCGCTTAATACGCCCAGCTGTGCAGTCTCTGATGGATATCCTGTCTTCGCATTTATAATATGTCCAAAGACTTGATCTTGGATAACGATATGATTATGAGCTGAGCCCGATAAGCTAAAACAAGCATTGCTCAGGCGGATCTGCTTACTATATGTTCCCAGATTAAAAGGGTCTGGAATATAAATCTTCCATTCGGGATGACTCGCATTATTTAAGGCGGCAATTGTACTTCCGCCAGCATTAATGAGGGCATCTGAAACCCCATGTCTACGCAAGAAAGCGATAACTTGATCCACGGCATAAGACTTCAGAAAGGATGCCGTTATTATTTCCTGCTGCGGCGCTATCTGTATTTGATTACCCTCAATTAAGATGGATTGGTAATCTACTTTTTTTAGACATGCGCTAATCTCATCAGCTGTAGGGATCTGCGATACTTCCTGCTTATAGAATCCCCAGAGTCTTATTAAGGCCATGCAGCTAATATCAAATTGCCCATCTGTGAGTTTAGATAATGTGTTGGCCGATTGTATCAACTGGATACAGGTTGCATCCACTTCCAGAGCATTTCCAGCACAGCGGTTTAAGCGCCCAATATAGGAATGCGGCTGATAGGAATTATAAGTCGCATCTATCGTTCTGAGAAGTTGAAAACATTGCTCCAAAAGGGCTTCCCCAAAAGCTAATGGTATCTTGATTTTGATATGGCAGTGAAAGATAAATTGCGTCTGTGTTAAATAAGACTTAGAAGCTATCTGAGGCATATTCTTCATCGTTAGTTTCTACCTGGCTAGAACTTACAGGCTTTTTTAAAGCCTTAAAATTTACCGTACCTAGATGTACCGTTTGGAAATAGATATCGTTGTTTTTAAGCCGACGCTCCGAAGAGTCAAAGGTTAATTCCTGAACCTCAAATTTTTTATTGGCCGCAAGTAATGCTTCTTGACTTTTCTTTTTGTTCAGCTCCTTTTGCTTTTGGGCGAGCTGAAGTTCTTCCCAGAAACTACGTTGCCCAAAGATTAATAAGATAATGCCTATAAAATAAAGTAGGATATGTGTGCCTTTTGTTTTTATCATATTCGAGATAGTATATTCAAATTTAAAGCTTAAATTTCTTAAAGGACGAGATAAGATGTTGTCCTAAATTCGTAAATGATATCTTCAATTGGTCATTAAAAAATAAGCTTATTTCATGGAGATGATTAACTTTGCTTTCTAAAAAAAAGCATGAAATGAATGTCTTGGATAGAAAATGGATGCAGGAGTTGGGTATTTTGGTATTTTCCTTTATCCTGTTTACACTCAATGATTGGATATTAATTGCGACATGGAAGAGCTTTTTTTTAGGAATTATCTATTTTATGCTGCTCTATGCGCATGCTCAGTGTAACCGATATCTTCTTCTTCCTATCTTATTTAAAAAAAGACAAAATTGGTTGCTTTATATCTGCTTGACCTTATTGGTTATTTTTAGTTTTACTTTTCTTTTATGTGATCTGACCCAGTTTGTACTGTATAAAAACTGCTTTTTTCTTAAAGATTCTTCCAAATTAACTTATCAATATCAATTTGGCGTATTATTAGGTTCATGTATATGCATTTTGGGTACGACTCAATTTTTAGCCTATTATAGAAGGCAGAAGGATGAGGCCAATCAGGAGATTATATCGAATAAGAACCAAATTGATTTATTAAATAAGCAGCTCAATCCTCATTTTTTATTTAATACCCTAAATACAATCTATGGTTTGAGTATAAAATACCCTGATAAGACACCTGAAGTGATTATGAAGGTCTCCGATTTACTACGTTATCAGGTGGAGAATAGTAAAAAAGACTTGGTTTCCCTAAAAGATGAAATATCCTTTATCCAAAATTATATCGCCTTGGAAGAGGAGCGTGTAGGATATCGCTGCCAGATTAATTTTGACTATAATACGGACGCCATAGATGAATATTATATCGCTCCGATGATCGTATTCACCTTTATTGAAAATGCCTTTAAACATGGGACTTCTCATATCGATAATTGTTATATTCGCATACAACTCTCTGTAGTCAAAGGGAAACTCTGCTTACAGATTGATAATGCGATGCCTATTCGTAAGGAGCCTATTTCTTCTACTAAAGTAGGGCTTGAGAACACCCGTACTCGATTGAAAATGATCTATCCGGCAAGTCATACTCTGGAAATTGGGGAGCGCAATGGTAGATTCTACACAGATTTAAAGATTATATTGTAAAGGATTTTATGAAAAAGTTTAGATGTATCATTATCGATGATGAGCCTGCAGCACATTATGTCTTAACAAGCCATATCGAGAAGAATGACAACTTAATTTTAGTAGCCCAATGTTATAATGCCTTAGATGCGCTAAACTACCTTCGTAATCATCCGGTGGACTTGATATTTTTAGATATTGATATGCCAGAAATTTCGGGGATTGAGTTTTTAAAGTCCTTATCAAACCCTCCGAAAACAATCTTAACGACAGCCCATTCCCAGTATGCTGTTGAAAGTTATGATTATGATGTGATCGATTATTTATTAAAGCCCATTTCTCTACTTCGATTTATCAAATCTGTAGATCGATTTTTATCGTTTTATCAAGCTGTAGAGGTAGAAGAACCACAGCATATTATTTTTAAGGTAGAAGGTCGGAATATAGAACTGAGGCAAGATCAGATCGATTATATTCAGAGTTATGGAAATTATGTCAAGCTATATTCTCAAGCTAAAGTATACTTAATTCCCAGCACGACTCAAGAGATGCTTTCCAAACTTTCGGCCAAGAATTTTATGCGCATCCATAAATCCTATATTGTAAATTTAAATCAAGTGACGGATTATTCCGAAACCTATGTATTTATAATCCAGGAAAGGCTTCCCATTGGCATAACATATAAAAGAGAATTATTAGAACGCCTAAGTGCTCTCTAATAAGTCGATTAATAAATCGTAGTTTCGGCTATTTTTAATACCTATAACGTATTATATTTTCTAAAAAGAAGAGGTTTAGTTATGTATTTATCTAAAGGGGTTAAAACTTGCTCTCTGGTGTAATTTTATAAATTAGCTGACAATATATAGTGGATTTAGAATTTGAAACTTTTTGATTTTTAATATGTTAGTCTGATATAAACCAATTTATATCGAACATCATGGGAAAAAATAAAAAAGTGGATCAGTTGAAAAACTATGTTATCGACAATGCTGATAAAGGCATGACGACGAATGATGGGGTTTTCATACATGATAATAATAATACCTTAAAAGCTGGAGAAAGAGGCCCTTCTCTATTGGAGGATTTTATCTATCAGGATAAGATGGCTCATTTTGATAGAGAAAGAATTCCCGAGCGTGTCGTGCATGCGCGAGGATCTGGAGCTCACGGAGTTTTTGAGGCTACGGCAGATCTGAGCCAGTATACCAAGGCAGCTTTCTTAAAGAAGGGAACAAGCACTCCTTTATTTATTAGATTTTCTACTGTTGCGGGTTTTAAAGGGTCGACCGATTTAGCGCGTGATGTAAGGGGCTTCTCCGTAAAATTTTATACCGAGCAAGGAAACTACGATTTAGTGGGGAATAATATCCCTGTATTTTTTATTCAGGATGCGATGAACTTTCCAGATCTGGTGCATGCTGTCAAACCGGAGCCTAATAATGAAATGCCTCAGGCGGCTTCAGCCCATGATACATTTTGGGATTTTGTATCTCTGATGCCGGAATCTGCACATATGATTATGTGGGCGATGTCCGATCGTGCCATTCCAAGATCCTTTAGGATGATGGAAGGGTTTGGTGTACATACCTTTAAATTTGTAAATGAGCAGGGTAAAGCCACCTTTGTCAAATTCCATTGGAAACCTAAATTAGGAGTCCATCAGGTCGCATGGAATGAAGCTCAAAATATTTCCGGCTTTGACTCCGATTTCCATAGAAGAGATCTTTGGGAAAATATTGAAAAGGGAAATTTCCCTCAATGGGATCTAGGCGTACAGCTTATTCCTGAGGAGGACGAGCATAAATATTCGTTTGATATCCTAGATCCGACGAAATTAATTCCTGAAGAAGTTATTCCGGTAAAAATTATTGGAACGATGACCTTAAATAAAAATCCGGAAAATTTCTTTTCAGAGACAGAGCAGGTGGCTTTTGATCCAGGAAGAGTTGTTCCAGGTATTGATTTAAGTAATGATCCGCTTTTACAAGGACGTATCTTTTCGTATGCCGACACTCAAAATTACCGATTAGGAGGGCCTAATTTTCATGAACTACCTATTAATAAATCTATTCCCGGAAAATTCAATAATCAAAAAGATGGATTCGGAAGACAGGATATTTTAAAAGGCAATGTTAGCTATTTTCCCAATAGTTTAGGCAATGGCTGTCCATATCATGCGATGCTTAAAGGAGAGCAAGGTTTTGAAAGTCATGAAGAAAAGATTGATGCTAAAAAGGTGCGTGCACGTTCAAGCTCCTTTGCCGATCATTTTACTCAGGCACGATTATTCTTTAATTCCCAGACAGAGCCTGAAAAGCAACATATCATAAATGCCTATAGTTTTGAATTATCTAAAGTGAATTCCGTAGAAATTCGAACTCGGGAATTGGCTATTTTAAATCAAATAGACTCGAGCTTGGCCGAGGCTGTAGGAGCTAATTTAGGTATAGTTCCTCCAGAGCAGCTCGATAAATTAACGCTGCAGTTTGCGCGACAAAATCATCCGGACTATCCTATAGAGCCGAAAAAACCGGAAGTGGAAGTTTCCCCGAAATTAAGTATGGCTACCGACCCTAAATCCGGGACTATTGAAACGAGAAAAGTCGCTTTTCTAGTGGCTAATGGGGTGCATAAAGCCTCCGTCGATCGCATGCAAAAAGCACTCGAAGCAGAGGGAGCAGAAGCCGTATTAGTTTCTACTCAGGTCGGCAAATTAATATATGATACCGGTGAAGAAGTCGATATTCAACATACTTACCTCACCGATGTATCTGTTTGTTTCGATGCGGTATATACTCCCGATGGGGCTTCTGTAGACTTATTGAAAGATGAGCCAGATTACTTCCATTTTATCAACCAAGCTTTTAGACATTGTAAGGCTTTATCCTTTGCCAAAGGGGCAGAGGTTCTTTTAGAGCATAGTTATATCCGTAAACAGAAAAAAGATAGTGGATTGATTTTAGAATCTACCGATGATCTCACAGCAGACTTTATACATGCGATGAAAGTTCATCGCGTTTGGGAGCGCGAAGAAAGTCGAAAAGTACCTTCCTAAAGATAAGAAAAGCCCGATATCATATCGGGCTTTTTACTTTTATAAGTTAGCTGTTTGTTGCATTTACTTTTTGAAAGTAAGCGCTAAATAATCGGCATAGCTCTTTTTATATCCATCAATTTGTGCTTGGGTCACATTTTTTTCCAAGTCATGAAAGTGCATCCCATCTATGCGCTCCAAAGCAACAAAAGCATTCATCCTATGGAAGCCAAATAAAACACCATCGTCTACGGATGTTTGTTTGAAAAATTCACCTGGCAGCGTAAATGCTGTTTCTGGTGCATTCCAAGTCGATGTTACGATATATTTTCTGCCCTGCAAAGAGCCTCCAGTTCCATAGTTTATAGCGGGGTTTTCCGCTTTTCGGCCATCGCTGTAAAACATTCCTTTTCTATGGCCTGCCGTAAAAACACTATCTATATATTCTTTTAGCTTATAAGGCATAGAAAACCACCATATAGGCAGATGATAGATAATAATATCTGCCCAAACATATTTTTCTACCTCTTCAGAAAGTATATACTTTTCATTAATATCGGTAATTTTTAATTCAAAACCATTTTCACGCGTGAAGAAATC
>DAIQRP010000043.1:0-1243 GCA_036786125.1 Sphingobacterium sp. | reverse complement strand
GAAATCTGTATCGATTTGCACTAATGTGCTATTGAAATTTCCACCTGAATGAGCAAATTTTTGCCCTCCGTTAATTATAAATACTTTTGTCATTTATGATAAACTTTAATCTTATATGCAAAATTATTCCATAACTTTGTAAAATAAAAATAATTCAATTTATACTAATCTATAATAATTATTATACATATGCAGGCGAATTTAGAATGGTTTAGAACCTTTAAAACCGTTTATGAAACGGGAACAATGAGTGGTGCAGCCAAGCAATTATTTGTTTCACAGCCAGGAATAGGTCTGCATCTAAACGCCTTGGAAGCATATACGGGTTTTCCGTTATTTGAACGTACTGCCCGCAGAATGATCCCTACTGAAAAAGGTAAATTATTGTACCAGCAAGTGTATAATTCTGTTCAATGTCTCGAAGATGTGGAAAAGCGTTTTCAACGTAAGGCAGGCCTCGAGCGCCCTACGATAAGTATTGGGATGTGTGTGGAGACTTTTCAGCAGGTTTTAGAAAAACATATCCCTCAACTGAACTTTAACCTGATGATGCAATTTGGGGACAATAAACAATTAATTGATTTATTGGAAAATGGTGCTGTAGATTTAATTCTGACGAATATAAAAAGTAATCATAGTTCGGTAATTTACAAACCCTTTACGCGAGAAACTTTAGTGCTTGTCGCAGGAAAGGATATCAACTTAACTGATTTTGAAGCATTAAATATAAACGATAAAACAGCAGTGCAACAGTGGTTGAAATCGCAATTTTGGTATAGCACTGCTGCAGATATGGAACTATTAAATACTTTTTGGGTAAAGAATTTTGGCGAAAGACCCGATTTTTTACCCAATTATATTGTGCCTAACAAATTTTCTATTATCCGTTGTCTTTCCAATGGAAATGGATTAGCTATTTTACCTGATTTTTTATGTCAGGAGGCCATCGATAATCATGCTGTAAAAATAATTTGGAAAGGATATTCGTCCATAGAAAATGAATTGTATTTCGGTAAACGAAAGCAGTCTTTATATATGGACGAAATCAATCATATGGAACAGCTTCTAGAGCGGGAATTTTCTCCGAAGGTAGACGTATAAGTTCTATTCTATCGGAGCTCTATTTCTTCAATTATTTTCTCTGTTTTTAATTTTAGCAGATTATGCTTCAGCCTTGAAAGTTATGTCTTGAAAGTTATGTCTTGAAAGTTATGTCTTGAAAGTTATGTCTTGGAAGCTATGT